>CAZPED010000128.1:0-8151 GCA_964585335.1 uncultured Planctomycetaceae bacterium
TCGCACAGGTCGACGCAGTGCGAGCCCCATTCGAGCACGCCCCCGCCGACCAGGCCGTCGCCCTTTTCGAAGTTAAACCCGTCGAGCAGCTTTTGGTTGAACGGCCGCCAGGCGGCCGGGCCGAGATACATGTCCCAATCGACCACGTCCTTGTCCGGCGCGGCTTCGGCCGGGAGCCAACCGCTGGTCATGGCGGCCATGCCGGCCGGGTGCGCGTAAACCCGCTTCAGCTTGCCAAGCTTGCCGGTGCGGGCCAGCTCGCAGGCGAAGGCAAAATGGGGCAGGTTGCGGCGTTGCGTGCCAGCCTGAAACACGCGGCCCGTGCGGCGCATGGTGTCGGCCAGGATCAGGCTCTGCGAGATGTTCTTCGTGCAGGGCTTTTCGCAGTACATGTCCTTGCCGGCCTTGGCGGCATAGACCGCGGCGGTGGCGTGCCAGTTAGGCCCGGTGGCGATCAGCACCGCGTCGATGTCCTGCCGGTCGAGCAGTTCCCGAAAGTCGCGGTAGGTGTCGCAGTTCTGGTTGCCATAGCGCTCGTCCACCATCTTCTTGACGGCGGTTCGCCGGGCGGCCTTGATGTCGCACACGGCCGCGAACTGCACGTCTTTCTGCTCGAGAAAGCAGCCCAAGTCGTAGGTGCCGCGATTGCCGATGCCGATGCCGCCGACGACGATGCGCTCGCTGGGGGCTACCGCCCCGTCTCGGCCGAGGGCCGAACTGGGAATAATCTGGGGCGCCGCGACGGCTGCGCCAGCCGCCAGCGCCGACTTCAAGAATCGACGCCGCGTGGGATGCGATACTGATTGCGACATGACTGCTCTCCTGGTCGGGTTGCTCCACGTCTGCCGGTCAGCTGCTACCGACAGAAGGATCCTTGCCGGAACCCTGACAGCTTAACGCCTGGCGCGGCGGTCCGCCACGCACCAACGAGGCTAAATCGGGGTGAGCCGGCAACCCTAACGCCACGCCAAGTTACCGCGCAGGCGGGCCGCCCCCGGGCCCCACGGGTGCCAGACGGCTGCTGGGCGCACCGATTTCCGCGTATGATAGGCGGCTTTGAACGTCGCCCAGCGCGACCGCTGACCGGGTTGGTCGAAAGCGTAAGGATCTGCGATATGCCCCTGCACTCGAAGGATGAAGTTCGCGATGCCCTGGACGATGACATCTACGTGTCGCAAAACGTGTCGGTGGCGGTGCCAAAGTATCGGCTGCCCGACGACGAGCAGTCGCCCCGGCATGCGTACTCGCTCATTCACGACGAATTGATGCTCGACGGCAACTCGCGAATGAATCTGGCCACGTTCTGCCAGACGTGGCTGGAGCCCGAGGTGCACTCGCTGATGTCCGAGTGCATCGATAAGAACATGATCGACAAGGACGAGTACCCGCAGACGGCCGAAATCGAACGTCGCTGCGTGCAAATGCTGGCCGACCTGTGGAATTCGCCGAGCGCCGCCAACACGATCGGCTGTTCGACCACCGGCTCCAGCGAGGCCAGCATGCTGGGCGGCCTGGCCGCCAAGTGGCGGTGGCGCGAGCGGCTCCGGCGCGCCGGCAAACAGCCCGGCGTGCCGAACATTGTATGCGGCGCCGTGCAGGTGTGCTGGCACAAGTTTGCCCGCTATTTCGACGTCGAGCTGCGCGAGGTGCCACTGGCCCCGGGCCGCTACACGCTGACTCCGGACGAGGTACTCATGCGAGTCGACGAAAACACGATCGCGGTCGTGCCCACGCTGGGGCTGACGATGACCATGCAATACGAGCCGGTGCAAGCGATCAGCGCGGCCTTGGATGCCTTGCAAGCCCGAACCGGCCTGGACGTGCCGATCCACGTCGATGCGGCCTCGGGCGGCTTCATCGCGCCGTTTATTCATCAGGACGTCGTGTGGGACTTTCGCCTGCCGCGCGTCAAGTCGATCAGCTCCTCAGGACACAAGTTCGGTCTGGCGCCGCTGGGCGTGGGGTGGGCCATTTGGCGCGAAGCGGCCGATCTACCGCGAGACCTGATCTTTTCGGTCAACTACCTGGGTGGCGCGATGCCCACATTCGCGCTCAACTTCTCGCGCCCCGGCGGCCAGGTGGTCGCCCAGTACTACAATTTTCTGCGATTGGGCCGCGAGGGCTACCGCAAAGTGCAGCAAAGCTGTGCCGAGACCGCCCAATACTTTGCCCGCGAACTGGAAAAGCTCGGGTTGTTCGAAGTGATTCACCGCGGCGATAGCGGCATCCCCGGCGTTTGCTGGAAGCTTGCCGACAAGGGGGCCGCGCCGCCGTTCAGTCTGTACGATCTCTCGGACCGCTTGCGTTGCCGCGGCTGGCAGGTGCCAACCTACACGCTGCCGGCCGACTGCCAGCACACGGTGGTGCAGCGCATTTTGGTTCGGCATGGGGTGAGTGCCGACCTCATCGCCGCATTGTTGGCCGACCTGCACGACGCGATCGCGCACTTCGAGCGACACCCGGTTTCGGCACCCTTGACGCACGAGGAAGCCGGCGGCTTTCATCATTAAGAGCACCGTGCGCGGGCCTTTGCTGCAGTGGTGCTCGGACGACAACCGCGGAATCGAATGTCGCTCAGCGATCATCGCCTTTGCGCAGCTGATCTAGCTGCTCCTGCAACCGGGCGACAATGTCGGGGTGTAGGGGCGCCAGGTTGCGCCGCTCGCCCAAGTCTTCCGCCAGGTTGTAGAGCTGTGGCTCGCGGGCGTTGCCAGTCTCGGTGCTGGTGTTGGCGTTCCAGGCTGGGCCGCCGGCCGGTTCGATGAACTTCCAATTGCCCGCCCGCAGCGCCAGGCCGCCAATGCCGTGTTCAACAACCTGATCGCGGACGCCATCAGACTTGCCGAGCAGGACCGGCAGGACGTTGATGCTGTCCGGCGCGTCTTTCGGCGCGATCGCCTGGCCCGTCAGCGCCGCCAGCGTGGCAACCAGATCGACTTGCGAGACCAGGGCATCGCTCACTCCGGAAGGAACTTTCCCGGGCCAGCGCACGATAAAGGGAACGCGCGTGCCCCCTTCGAACTTGCTGTACTTGCCACCGCGCAAAGGTCCCGCGGGGCGGTGGTCACCCAGTTTCTTGACGGCGTCGTCCTGGTAGCCGTCGTCAACGACGGGCCCGTTATCGCTGCTGAAAATCACCAGCGTGTTGTCGGCGAGTCTCAGACGGTCGAGTGTTTCCAGCACCTGACCCACACACCAATCGGCTTGCACGATCACGTCGCCGCGCGGGCCCAGTGACGTCTTGCCCCGAAACCGCGGATGGGGCACGCGCGGCACGTGGGGATCGTGAAGGGCGAAGTACAAGAAGAACGGCTGGCCGCGATGTTTCTCGATGAATGCCGTTGCTTCGCTGGTAAAACGGTCGGCCATGCCCTCGTCGCGCCACAGAGCGGCCCGACCTCCCTTCAGGTAACCGATCCGCGAAATGCCGTTAACGATGCTCATGTCGTGGCCGTGACTGGGGAGCAGCTCGAGCAATTCCGGGTTGGCCTTGCCGGTAGGTTGGCCTTCAATCGGCTTGCCGTAACGCACTTCGAGGGGATCGGCAGGGTCGAGTCCCACCACGCGATGGTCGCGGACATAGACGCATGGCACCCGGTCGGCGGTGGCAGGCATGATAAAGGATTCGTCAAAGCCAACTTCCAAGGGCCCGGGCCTTATTTCGCCGTTCCAGTCGATTTTTCCGGTCCCCAGGCCGAGATGCCATTTGCCGACGGCGGCCGTGCGGTAGCCGGCAGTCTGGGCGAGCGACGCCAGAGTGGTGCGCCCCGGGGCGATAATCAGCGCGGCATCGCCCGGCAGAATGCCGGTTCCTTCGCGCCGCCAGGCATATTGACCCGTGAGCAGCGCGTAGCGCGACGGGGTGCAAGTGGCCGAGGGAGCGTATCCGCTGGTGAGGCGCAAGCCCTCGGCCGCCAGGCGATCGATATGAGGCGTGGGTATCTGTCGCGCGCCGTAGGCTCCCACGTCGCCGTAGCCCAAATCATCGGCGTAGATCAGGACGATATTGGGCCGCGGCGTGCCGTCGGCGGCCGACAGGGGAGCGGCCAGCGTCGCCGCGACGACGAGCGCCAGCGATACGAGCTTTGCCAATTGACCTGACACCGGCCCATTCATTGCTTGTAGGTGAAGGTTACGCCGTCCAAGGGCTCTTCGGCCAGCTTGAGATCTTGCTGCTGTTTACCGAGCTTTTCGTGCCAGACGCCCAGCGAGTAGTCGCCCGGCGGTAGCCCCTCGATGGTCCAGTTACCCGCCGCGTCGGTAACCGCGAAGTAGGGATGCTCCATGATGAACAAATAGGCGTGCATCCAGGGATGGATGTCGCACTGGATTTCGATTTGCAACTCGGGCGTTTCGAAGACGCGTTCGCGCGGTCCCGACTCGGCCGGCTGACCGAAATTAAAGGCCCGATTCCGCAGCGGAAACGAGCGGACGTTGTGCGTCACCGGATCGCTATTGAGCACCTTGAGCTTCTGGCCGACCATCACGCCCTGAACCCGGGGGCGATACATGCAGCCTTTCTGGTCGAGTCGGGCCACGGTCTCGGGCACGGGATATTTCTGCTTGGGCGCGCCGCGACGCACGTAGACGAAAGCGTTTTGCACGCCACCCTTGTCGTCGACCACCAGGTCTTCAGCCAGCACAGGCTCGTCGCCGTGCAACTTGATGCACATCGTGTCCTTGCTCATGTTGATCGCCAGCCGCTCAGGCTTGGCGCCAGCCAGCGTCACGCGGCCTCGCACTGCGACACCCGTCGCGGCGGTTTTGACGGTGGGCACGATCTCGGCGGCGGCCAGCCGCGGGCCGGCATTCGGCCTGGCGACGTGGGCCAATGCACGTGGCGTGAAAGAGACATCGGCGCGGCGATCGCTTTCAACCGGGTCACGCTGGCAGCCATTGAGCAAAGTCAACGCAACTAAGAACGCAAGTAGCTTGATCGGATGCATGTCGATTTTGCCCATTTCGCAGTGAGGCTGGCGCGGTGTCGGGGCGCAAGAGGAGGTAAGGGCGGCGGTCAAGACATAACCAACGGAGAGGCGCAGGCACTGGCTCGTGGCCTGGACTGTAGTTGGCAGTCGGGCCACGAGCAATGGTCTTGCCGCGCCTGCTGGCTATTTGGCGGCACTGGTGGTCGCAACGGCCCGCGATCCAGCGGTCTTTTCGTCAACGGTGCCGTCGAGCGTGATCTTGATGATCGATCCCATGCGGCGTTCGATGTGCCGATTGGGCCAATTCGAGTTGCACACCCACACGCTGCCATCGTCGCCGAACTCGATTTCGCGCGTGTAGGTGACCCGCGACGGCATTGGGTACTCGATCAGCTCCTCGGTCTTGGGAATGAAACGGAACATCGAGTCGTTGGCCGTGCCGCAAATCCAGATATCACCGGTTTGCGGGTGCACGTTGAGCGCATAGGGGAATTGATTCTCCTTGTTCGGCAGATCGTAGACCTTCCATTGCTCCGTGTCGGGATTGAACTTGGCAAACACGCCCGAGCCACAGCCGGGCACCCACACCATGCCGTCGGCGTCGACTTGCAAGCGGCGCGGACCTTCGAAGGGCGGTTCCCACTCCTTGATGTCGCCATCGGGCGCCTCGGGCTTGATGCGGCCGACGCGTTTGCCGTTCAGCTTCGTGTACCAAATGTGGCCGTTGGGCGCCACGTCGATGCCGTACGGCGTGCGTCCGCGCGATTCGCCCACGCCGCGGCCGACCGCCTGGTTCTCATCGGGCAGCTTGTAATACTTGCGGACATTGTTGTGATTCGGGTCAAGGCTATACACGCCGCGGCCCGCGTCGGTGTACCAGACCACGCCTTTCTTATCGACGCGCAGCGTGTGCGGATAAATGCCGCGCGGGGCAGGATCGGGCGCCGACGAGACCATCGTCCACTCCTCGGTCTTGACGTCGAACTTGGCCATCTTGCCGCCGATAGCGCAGGTGATCCAAATGTTGCCGGCGGCGTCGCACTCCAGCGAATGCGGGCCCTGCGTCATCGGGTCGTCCGTGTAGGGACGCTTGCCGCCCGGCACGCGGTAGACCTTGCGCTCGGCGGTTACGGGGTTAAGGCTCACCAGCGCGTCGTTGGCCATGTCGACGGCATAGACCAGGCCGTTGTTGCCCAGCTCCAAGTCGTGAATCATCGACGGGCGAGTGCTGCCCATGTCCCACTCGACGACCCGCAGGGCAAGGGCCTTGCCCTGCGGCGGCTCGGGCGGCGTCCAAGCGGCCCACTTCCGCGGCGCATCGTTGGCATACGTGCTGACCAGCTTCGGCACGATTGTCTTCTGCAAATCGGGGTGCAGGGCGCCAAAGCCATCCATGCGCGTAATCATCACCTGCCAATCGACGGGCTCCTCGGGCGTGCGGAAGCCTTCGGTGCCCACCTGGTGGCAGTACGTACACGACATTTTAAAGCTCATGCGGTGATCTTCATTTTCGAACTTGAGCTCGCCGAACAAGCTAGCGCCAGTTCGCTGCCGCAGCAGGTCCTTGGCCGGCTGCATGACGAACTTCAGGCTTTCGCCATTGTTGCCCACGCTGACGTCGACCGCGTCGACGTAGTTGTCATCGAAGCCAACCAGTCGCGCGCGCACCGCGTACTCGGCCGGCGGCAGCTGGTCGAGCAGGAACCGGCCGTCGTTGTCAGTCAGCACCGAGAGGTTCTTTTGATCCTTCTCGTGAAACGCTGAAACCATGGCGCCGCGGAGCCCTTTGCCGGCGGCGTCGGTAACGATGCCCCGCACCTGACCGGTTTCCGCCGCCGCAGAGATTGCCCCCAGCACGCCTGTCCAAGCGATACCCGCCAGCAAGAAATGTCGCATCGCTAAGCCCCATAAGTTTGGTAAACGTACGATCGTCTCGCGCCCGCCCTACGTGAGCACTCGGAGACGGCGTTGATTCAACTACTCGGAAAAATCGATCTCCACGGGCTGCACCACGACGTCGATCAGATAGTCGCGGAACTTGGTGCGCTCGACCGATTGCAGCGACCGCAGGAATGCGGCCACTTCGCGCACCTCGGTCTCGGTGAGCGCGATTTTGCCGATTTCGACTTCGACGTTGGCCCGCTTGTTCTGCTGCGCGACCTGGGCATTGGCCACGTGCCGCGCGATGGCTGCTTCGAGCGTGGCCGCGCTGCCGTCGTGGAAGAACGACTTGCGATCGGCCAGGTTGCGCAGCGATGGCGTAAGGATCGGAGTGTCGGACGTGCCGATTGCGTGTTTCTTGCCATCGGTGAAGTCGGGCACGCTGTGGCACGCCGTGCAATTGCCGATGCCATTAGCGTCGCCGTAGGAGCGCACGAATTTCAGCCAGCCCCGAAACGCGTCGTCGCTGAAACCGTGGGCGGGACGCTTGATGAGAATGCGGCCTGCCTGGTTGCCAAGCCGCGACTCCACGAAACCCCAGTATTCGCTGGCACTTTCGCCAGGCAAGAAGCCCTCGCGAAAACGATTCACCTTCATGAAGGCATCGTAGGCAGACGTGTACTTGGCGTCGGCAACGACGCGGGCCGATGCTGTTTGTGCCGTGGCGGACAGCGGGCCGTGTTGCCAAAGCAAGCCGCCGAGCACGATCACAAACAACGACCGAAATGCACTACCCGCGAAACGCGGTCGATCGCTCACAAGCGTATCCCCCCGATACGGGTTGCGAACTGCCTGATGGATTTGAGCCTGACGCCCGATTGGCGCTTACCTTACCACTGGCCACGCCGGGCGTCAAAAAATGCCGGCAACTTTCTGCCCCCCCCACGGCAAGTCAGAGCGGCCGAGCCCCTGCCGCGTCCTGCGATTCAGCGGGCAGCAGTCAACTGGCCGGAACCGTCAAATGCCGTTGAAACCAGGCGACGGCCAATCGCGATACGTCCTCCAGAGCCCCTGGCTCTGGAAACAAATGGGTGGCACCGGGCACGATGACCAATTGCTTGGGACACGCCAGTTCGGCCAGGGCGACCTGATTCAGCTCGATAACGACGTCATCCTTTGCGCCGACGATCAGCAGGGTCGGCGCCTGGACCTGGCGCAAGTAGCCGTCGGCCAGGTCGGGGCGTCCGCCCCGCGAGACCACGGCCGCGACGCCCGCGGGATGCCGGGCGGCTGCCACCAGGGCCGCGGCCGCGCCCGTGCTGGCCCCGAAGAGTCCCACGCG
>CAZPED010000129.1:0-8142 GCA_964585335.1 uncultured Planctomycetaceae bacterium
CCGGTACGCTGTGCCCGCCGAGCCCGGCACACCGCGCCCCCGCCAGCCCGGCCCGCTCGAACTGCCCCCCGGCGCCCAGCTTTTGGTGCGCATCGACGACGTGGATCTGGCCTTCAATCCGCGCCCGCGGGACGACAGCGTCACGGTGTAATTGGCTTGGCGGCAGGCAGCGGCCGCCGCACTGTGGCAACTACTTGGCCGCCTGCACGCAGCGAAAGCCAATGTGGCCCGCGGCACTTTTCGGTTCGCCTTTTCCGCGCGAACCCGGAATGTACCGCGTGCAGTACAAGTCACTGCACATGAACGAACCGCCGCGCTGCACCCGCTTGGGAATGCCAGGCTCCAGTGGATCGAAGCTATCTGCCGGGCCGGTCGGATTGCGCTGCGGGCTGTGCTGCTAGTAGTCGGGCCGATACCAATCGGCGCACCACTCCCAGACGTTGCCCGCCAGATCTACCAGCCCATAAGCGTTGGCCGGATAGGTGCCAACTGGCGCCGTCGTGCGATAGCCGTCGGCCTCGGTGTTCTGGTTGGGGAAGTTGCCTTGCCAGATATTGGCTTGCCACTTGCCCTTGGGCCGCAGCTCGTTGCCCCAGCAATAGGGCTCGCGATCCAATCCGCCGCGGGCCGCCATTTCGAACTCGGCTTCAGTCGGCAATCGCTTACCGGCCCACTTGGCATAGGCCATCGCGTCTTCCCAGGCAATGTGCACTGCCGGGTGATTCTGCCGATCATCGATCGAACTGTCGGGCCCTTCCGGATGGCGCCAATTGGCCCCCGGCACGTAGGTCCACCATTGCAGGTGATTGTCCAGCGACACGGGACCCGGCGGCGCCTGGAAGACGATCGAGCCGGCCTTCAAGTCCTCGGCCGGCACGCTGGGAAACTCGGCCGGGTCGGGCGGAATTTCGGCAATCGTGCGGTAGCCGGTCGCCTCGACGAACTTAGCAAACTCGGCGTTCGTCACCTCGTGACGGTCCATCCAGTAACCGTCGAGGTAAACCAGATGCTCCGGCTGGGCATCGTTGAGCGAGTTGTCCCCCATCCAAAACCAGCCGCCCGGCACCCAGGCCATTCCTGCGGGGGCTGGGCCGGGGGGACGCGAGTCGTTGAGTTTGGGCGCCCTCGTCGTGGCAACCGATTCTTCGGCGCGCCACAGGTTCAGGCCAATGACCGTGCCCATCAGCGCCAGCGTGCCGAGCACCCCAGCCCAGACTTTCCAAACCGATTTGCCCCGCGACCGACGCGCGCGGTGCGACGAACCTTCTGCTGCCTGTTTCATAAATCGACCGAAACTTTCCAGTCCGCGCCAGCCAAGCTTGCAAGTTCGATTCTCGCTTGTCGATCGGACGGCGTCCAGCGGCTGGAGGGGCTGCCTGGCGAAACCCCACCGCATCAAGGATACAGGGCTACGCAACTGACTCACGCCTGGAGTGAATTGCCCCTCCTGGCCGAGCGAAACGTGGCACCAGTTTGGGACCCTTCGCGGCCTGAAATCTCGTGAAAGCCGCCAGCCCCCGGGGGTGAAATCTGGGACGCGAGATATAATTCCTCAGGGTAACCAGCATGAACGTGCTCGACCGATTTCTTCTCGATGGCAAGCGGCTGCTCATCACCGGCGGCAGCCGGGGGCTGGGACGCGCCATGGCGCTGGCGCTGGCCGAAGCGGGGGCCGACATCGCGATCATGGCCCGCGATCGCCAGCAGCTCGACACCACTGCCGACGAGATCCGCCGCCTGGGGCGGCAGGCCTTTGCCGTGGAAGCCGACCTGGGCGTGCCTGAATCGTGCGAGGCCGGCTGCCAGCAAGCCCTGCACGAGCATGGCCCGTTTGACGTTCTGATCAATAACGTCGGCGGTCGCCGGTTCAACATTCCCACCACGCAACTGCCGCTGGACAAGTGGGACGAGATCATTCGCCTGAACCTGACCAGCACGTTCGTCTGCACCAAGCTGGTCGGCGGCGCGATGGTCGCCCGGGGCCACGGCGGCCGCGTGATCAACATCGCCTCGATCTCGGGCAAGATCGTCAACCGTGGCATCGGCGGCCGCACCTACGAGACCAGCAAGGCCGCCGTGATCCACTTCACCAAGGCCACGGCCGCCGACTGGGCCGCGCACCGCGTTACGGTCAATGCCATCTGCCCAGGGTTCTTCATGACCGAGCCGAACGTCCGCTGGTCGCGCGAGCATCCCAAGCTGTTCGAAATGTACAAAGAACAGATCCCCATCGGCGAGTTTGGCGAAGCCGAGGACCTGGGGCCGCTGGCGGTCTATCTGGCCAGCGATGCCTCGCGCTACGTCACCGGCGCCACGTTCGTCATCGACGGCGGCTACACGCTGTGGTAGCGGGCCCCCGGCATCGTTCGCTCGCTAGCCTGCGGCTCGCTACAATGCCGAGGCCAGTCCCCTGCTCCCTTTGATTTCGCACCAGGAGATTCCCCGATGACGCCGGTTCGTCTGCGATCGCTGGTTTGGACGTTTTGTGCCGTGGTCACGTTGGCGACCAGCATGCCCATGGCGGCCCACGCCGATGAGGCCAAGCTGCGCATCTTGTGCTTTGGCGCTCATCCGGACGACGCCGAGTTCAAAGTCGGCGGCACGGCCGCCAAGTGGGCCGCCCAGGGGCATAAAGTCAAATTCGTTTCGGTCACCAACGGCGACATCGGGCACTGGCAAACGGCCGGCGGACCGCTGGCCAATCGCCGTGCGGCCGAGGTACAACAGGCCGCCAAGGTACTGGGCATCGAAACCGAGGTGCTCGACATTCACGACGGCGAGCTGCTGCCCACGCTCGAAAACCGCCGCACGCTCACCCGGCTGATTCGCCAGTGGAAGGCCGACGTCGTGATGTCGCACCGCCCCAACGATTATCACCCCGACCATCGCTACACGGGCATCCTGGTGCAAGACGCCGCGTTCATGGTCACTGTGCCGTTCTTCTGCCCCGACACGCCGGCGCTAACGTCCAACCCGGCATTCTTCTATTACTCCGACAACTTCCAGAAGCCGAACCCCTTTACGCCCGACGTCATCGTGTCGATCGACGACGTGTTCGTCAAGGAAATCGACGCGGTGCATTCGCTCCCGTCGCAGGTATACGAGGGGGGCGCCTCGGGCTCGGAAAAGTTCATGGCCGACATTCCCAAAGACGAAGCGGGACGCCGGGCCTGGGCCGTCAAAGTGCATGGCGGCCGCTACGCCGCCGTGGCCGACAAACATCGCGAAGCCCTCGTCAAATGGTACGGCCCCCAGCAAGGCAAGCAGGCGAAATACGCCGAGGCCTTCGAGATTTGCGAGTACGGCCGGAAACCCACGCCCGAGGAACTCAAGAAGTTGTTTCCGTTTTTCCCGTAATGGGGCAAGGGGCTCAGCCTTCGAGCTGTTTTTGCGCGTATTTCGCCAAGAGATCGGTTTCGAGATTTACCCGGCCCCCCAGGGCGAGGGCGCCCAGAGTCGTGACTTCCAGCGTGTGCGGAATCAGCGCGACGCTGAAGCGCTCCCGATTGACATCCACCAGCGTCAGGCTCACGCCGTCAACGGCCACCGAGCCCTTGGGCACCATGTACCGCCCCAACTCGCGTGGAAAACTGAACCACAGCGGCGACCAGTCACGATCGTCGCTCCGTTCGACCAGCGCCCCGACGGCCTCGACGTGCCCGGTGACGAAATGTCCGCCCAGGCGATCGCCCACGCGGAGCGACGGTTCCAAGTTCACCCGGCTACCGACCCGCAACTGTCCGAGGTTCGTGCGGGCCAGCGTTTCGGGCCCAGCCTCGAAGTGCAGCCCCGCGGCATCGTTGGCCACCACGGTCAGGCAACAGCCGTTGATGGCGATACTCGCGCCCAGCGGTGCGTCAGCCGCGATCTCGGGCGCGTCGATCACCAGCTGGCACCCCGGCGGTTGCGGGCGCAGCTCGCGTAGCGTGCCCATGCATTGCACCAGCCCCGTGAACATGCCAATGCCCCTTGCCTGGTTAGCTTAGAAAATCGGTTCTTGCGCTTCGCGACGGTGCAAGGCCCGCTGCACGAGATATTTGACTGGTCCGCTCAGCACGAACAGACAGCCGATGATGGGCACCGAGTAACCGCGGATCGACATAATCGCCACGAAGGCAAACACCAGCAGCACGATGTGCCCGAAGCTGCGCTGCCCGCGGAGCATTTGGTTGACGACGTGCGGGTAGGGAATTCGCGACACCATCAGAAGCGCCACCAGCAGCCCGAAAAATGGCAGGGCCGACTGTACCCACTGGTCGATGTCTTCGGCATAGATCAGCGCGTTGTCCTTGCGGCGCAGCTCGTAAAACAAGATGGCAAAGCCGGCGATGGCCGCCGCGGCTGCCGGCGAGGGTAAGCCGCTGAAATGCATGTGATCGTCGTCTTGCGTGGTTTCGACGTTGAACCGCGCCAAGCGCAATGCGGCACAAGCGGCAAATGCCGCCGCGATCAGCCATATTTTGTCGTGAGAGTAGGTGAACGTCGGACACATTTTCACCAGCAAAAAGCCTGGCGCCACGCCAAACGACACCACGTCGCACAAACTGTCCAGCTGTGCGCCAAAGTCGCTGGTCGAGCGGGCCAGCCGCGCCACGTGGCCGTCGAGCGCGTCGAAGATCATCGCCAGAAAAATCAACCAGCCGCTGAGCATGATGTTGTGGGTGTCGTTGCGCGGATCCAGCTGCGTGATCACCCGCGTGGGATCCTTGAAAATAATGCGGTCGACCGCCACGGGCGGCTCCAGCGACGTGGGCCGTTCGACGCGCGCCGCCACGACAATGGCGAAGAACCCGCAAATCAGGTTGGCCAACGTAAAGATGGTCGGGAACACCGCCACCGTGCGAATGCGATTCATAACGATCGACTCCGGGCGCTTTTCAGGCGCTCTCATACCTGGCCAAAATGGTCGAGCCCCCCTGCACCGTATCGCCGACGATGACCTCGATTTTCAAGCCGGGCTCGTCGGGCATGATCAGTTCCGTGCGCGAGCCCAGCTTGATCATGCCGAATTGCTGGCCGCGCTTGACGAGTTCTCCGCTCCGCAAATTACAGACGATGCGCCGCGCCAGCAGCCCGGCGATCTGCCGGACCACCAATCGCCGATACGGCGGCGCGTCTTCCTCGAGCCCAATCCAAAGCGCCTCGTTCTTGATCGTGCTCTCGGCCTTCAGCGCGTTGAGAAATAATCCTGGAGTGTACCGTAAGCGGATGACCCGGGCGGCCGCCGGCGACCGGTTGATATGGACGTTGAAGATCGACAGAAAAATGCCAATCCGCACAGCCGGGCCGCCGATGAATTCGTCGTGCTCCAGCTTCGTGACTTCGGCGATCGTGCCGTCGGCCGGCGAAACCAGCAGCCCCGGTTCGACGGGGATCGCCCGGGCCGGATCGCGAAAGAAGTACAATACAAAGGCCAGCAGCACGAGCGGTATCGTCGCCAGCGCCCAGTGCCCCCAAATGACCGTGGCCACCGTGAGCGCAACGAGCGGGTAGCCCATCAACTGCAACTCGGCCAATCCCCAGCGGGCAAAGGGCAGCCGGTCGCGGCGGCGAAACGGGTCGTGTACCGGGTCCCAGTCGCACTCGCAACGGTTCCGGCAATACTTCAGATCGCGGGGATCGAGAATCTCGTGCGGCGCGCCGTCGGTCGAGCCACGGCGCAACTCGGCCATCTTGCGAATGTAGCCGGGCCGAAACGTGCGCAAGTACCACCGCCGCCAGCGCCCCCAGGCCAACTCGATCTGATAGCAAACTCCGCCGCCAGGCTGGACGCTCGTCAGGTTGTCCGGCAAGGGTTCGGGCTGCAACCGCGCGTGGGGAATCTCGGTTTGGCTCATGTGGCTGGGCAGGGGTGGAAATTGGACCACCCCATCCTATCCGCCCCCGCCAAGATTGAGAAGGAAGCGCCCGGCCCGGATCTGGCCGATTCCAACGCTTGCCACGTCACAATTCGGCAAACGGGGGCGGATATTCAACTTTACCGCGCACCGTGGCTAGTGCGCCCGGCGCGAGTTCAAGCGCCATGAACGCCGGCCCGGCATAGGGCGAATCGAGCGGCTGGGCCAACCGTGCCGAAAAACCAAACCGCGGATAATAGTCCGGATGCCCCAGCACGATCACGATGCGATGCCCTGCCGCGCGGCCGGCCTCGAGACCGGCCCGTACGAGCCGAGAGCCGATGCCCCCGCGCTGATGTGCGGATAACACGGCCATCGGCGCAAGCGCCAGCGCGGGAGTCGCGCGCCGCGGCTCGACGATTTGCAGATCGCTGAACAAGATGTGCCCTACGACGCTCCCCGCGACGTCGGCCACGAGCGATACCCGCGCAAAGCCACCGTCCCGCAATGCCGCCACCAGTCGCGGTTCGGCCTCGGAGTTGAACGCCTCGCGGTGCACGCGGGCAATGGCGTCGGCGTCTTCGGGTACTTCGGGGCGGATGAGAATCGTCACGGCGTCCTCCTGAATTGCTAAGGCGACCGGCGACCCATGGTGTCCGGCCGCCCAGGCTTGACATATACTGAACGGTTGAAGTTCGCCCACACCATTACATTTTGTCGAAATCGTCCATGCGAGAGCTATTGCCTCGGTTGCTCGACACATTTTCCCAAGGCCGGCAGGTCGTTTGCTGCCGTCTGGTCGAAACGCGCGGCTCGACGCCCCAAAAACCCGGCGCCTCGATGTTGGTCTTTGCCGATGGCTCGCAGGCCGGCACGCTCGGGGGCGGTTGCGTCGAGGCCGAGGTGAAGCGGCAAGCCTTGGCCGTCTTGGGCCAGGGGCAAGCCTCGGTCGTGCGCTTCCAACTCGACGACGACTACGGCTGGGACGACGGACTGATTTGTGGCGGCCGCATGCAAGTGCTCATCGATCCCATTGCCAGCCCGGCCGAACAGCAGTACCTGGCGCAGCTGGGGCAATCGGCTGAGCGCGGCGAAGGCGTCACCGAGGCCATCGTGTTCGATGCCGAGGCCGCCGGTCTGCCTGCGGGAGCGACCTACTTGTTCGACGCCGATGGCAATCTGAAGGCCCATGCTCGCGCGGATCTTTCGTCGGGCGATGCGCCCAAGATCGTGCGCCAGGGTCTGAAACCTGTCAACGAGCGTCCCCGGCCGTATGCTCGCTCGGGCATCGCCTATTTTCCGCTGCTGGCGCGCTGTCGCTTGATTGTCGTGGGGGGCGGGCACGTCGGCCAGGCCGTCGCCGGCCTGGCGGCCGAGCTCGACTTCAACGTCTGGGTCGTCGACGACCGCTCCGAGTACGTGACCGCCGAGCGGTTTCCTACCGCCGAGCGTCTCATCTCGGGCAGTATTTCCGATGTATTGCCGGCCTTGGAAGTCACGCCAAGTACCTATTGCCTGATCGTCACGCGGGGACATAACCACGACGAGGAAGCCCTTTATCACCTCATCGACCGGGGTGCCCGCTACGTGGGCATGATCGGCAGCAAGCGCAAAATCAAGCTGATTTTCGACGATCTGCTGGCCGAGGGGATTTCGGCCGAGTTGCTGCGTCGCGTTTACGCGCCGGTGGGCCTCGACATCGGTTCGCAAACCGTCATGGAAATTGCCGTCAGTATTGCCGCCGAACTGGTCGCCCACCGCAACCTGGGTATCGCCGGCCACCACACCCGCGAGCGGGCAATTGCCGACAGCTCGATTTAGGCCACGCCAGAGTCTGCCCCACTGCCCGACCGATGAGAAGGCGATGACCAGCTTTGCGATCATTCCGGCCGCGGGCCATAGTCGGCGGATGGGCCGCCCCAAGTTGCTGTTGCCCTGGGGTGCTACTACCGTGCTCGAACACGTGATCGGCGCCTGGCGCGCCAGCCGCGTCGATCGGGTACTCGTCGTCGTCCAGCCGGACGACGATACCCTTGCCGAGCTTGCCCAGCGGGCGGGCGCCGAGGTGGTGCGCCCCGCCAGTGCCCCGCCCGAGATGAAAGATTCCGTGCGCGCGGCTCTGCATCATCTTGCGGCGCAACACCCCTTAGACACTGATGCCTGGCTGCTCGCGCCGGCCGACATGCCGGAAATCTCGCCGGCGACGATCGATCGCCTGATCGCCGAACACTCAGCGCACTCACACGACCGCCAGCGGGCCATTCTGGTTCCCGTGGCTAACGGCCGCCGCGGCCATCCGGTGCTG
>CAZPED010000130.1:0-8061 GCA_964585335.1 uncultured Planctomycetaceae bacterium
CAAACCGGCGGGCAGATAGGGCAGCAGGGCACTTGCACGTGTCTTCATGCCCGGCCTCGGCGCGATGGCGCGTCGAGCAGGATGGCGCCCAGCAGCAGCCCGCCCGTGACGAGCGAGTACTGCTCGCCGGGGATTTGCCAAAGCACGAAGGCGTTGTGTATCAAACTGAGCAACACCGCCCCCAGGCACACGCCCAGCACGCTGCCGCGGCCGCCCGAGATGGAAACGCCGCCAATCACGGCGGCCGCAATCGCTTGCAACTCGTAGCCGACGCCCAGCGACGACTGCATGGCGCCGGTCTGTGCCAGTTCGAGCAGGCCGGCCACGGCGGCCAGCAGGCCGCCGGTGCTGAAGGCCACCAGCCAGACCCTTGTCTGCCGGATGCCCACCAAGCGCGCGGCGGAAGGGCTCGAACCGTAGGCCAGTAGATGTCGCCCGCTACGGCGATAGGTAATCCACGCGTACATGCCCGCGGCTACCATCAGCCCGACGATCGTGGCCCCGGTCACGCCCGGCGCGAGAGTGCCCGTCAGACGCGTGAACTCGCGGGGCAGCCCGGCGATGGTTTCGCCGCCAGTCAGCGAGATCAACAGCGCGCGATAGACCGTCATGGTTCCCAGCGTGACCACGATCGGATGAATGCGCCCCAGCAAGCTCAAGCCGGCATTGGCCAGTCCGCCGGCCAACCCAATGGCCAGCCCCGCGGCGATTCCCAAGGACACCACGACCGCCGGAGCCCCCGGCTGTTCGAGCACCAGTCCAGCGACGCCGGCGGCCAGGGCCAGCAGCGAACCGAGCGAAATATCGATAGCGCCAGCCAGAATGATCGCGGCCGCTCCGAGGGACAGAATTGCCAGGCCCGCGGTGTTGGTGGCCAGAGTTTCCAGGTTCGAACGCGTGAGAAAGGCGTCGCGCGTGCAGGCCAGAGCTGTTGCCAGCAGCAAGATCGCCATGGCCAGCGCGTGTTGGCTGCTCCACCAAGGGCCACTGCGCGCGGTCCGAGCATGGGCCGGCGCCTCCGGCGAGCTCGACTCCACCGGCAGCGCCAGAGCCGCAATCGATTCGGCCGTGGCCTCGTTGGACGCGAGTTGGCCGGCAACCCGACCCTCGCGAAAGACAACGATCCGATCGGCGTGCTGTATCACTTCATTCAGATCGGAACTGATCAGCACGACGGCGGTGCCCCCCGCGGCCAGCCGGCGCACCAGACCGTGAATTTCCTGCTTGGACGATACGTCAATGCCGCGCGTCGGCTCGTCCAGCAGCAGAACCTTGGGCTCGGTGAGTAGCCAGCGGGCCAAGACTACCTTTTGTTGGTTTCCGCCCGAGAGCTGGCCGATCGGTTGTTCCACGTCGCGGCATTTGATGGAGAGCTCTTCAACCTGTCGAGCCGTCAGTCGGCGCTCCGCCGCCACGCTGACCGGCCCCAGCGGGGCCATTTGACGCAGCAGCGTCAACACCGCGTTGGCGCGTATCGACAGCCCCCGAAAAACGCCCTGCCGCAAACGATCTTCGGGCACGTGGGCCAGACTCGCGCGCAGCGCGTCGCGGGGGTGCTGGATCTCACGCGTTTGGCCATCAATTTCGATCGTTCCCGAGCCTCGTTGCCGCAAGCCGAAGAGCGTTTGGGCCAGCTCGGTGCGTCCCGAGCCTACCAGGCCGTAAAGCCCGACGATCTCGCCGCCACTGGCCGTGAGTGAGATATCGCGGCAGCGCCGATCGGCACTACTTAGCCGGCTGACGCGCAGACGAGCGGGCGATTCTGTCGCGACCGTGCGGCCCGACGTGGGTGGCAACAAAGCGGCCGGCTCGCGACCGACCATGTGCCGCACGACGTCAGCGGACGAGGTTTCGCGCGCGGGCCCGTGCCAGACGCGTTGCCCGTCGCGCAGCACCGTGATTTGGTTGGCCAGACGAAAGATCTCTTCTTGCCGATGCGAAATGTACAAAATGCCGACGCCATCGGCCTTGAGCCGTGCGATCTGGTCAAACAACCACTCGGTTTCGGCGGCGGTAAGCGCGGCGGTAGGCTCGTCGAGCACTAGCACGCGAGCCTTTTGTTGTACCGCGGCCGCGATTTGCGACAGGTGACGCTCGGCGACGCTCAAACGTCCGGCCAGTTGCGTAACGTCGAGTGGATGTCCGGTCAGACCAGCAGCGGCGCGGGCTTGCGAGCGAATCGTCGGCCAATCGACCCAGCCGCCGGCGCGCGTCGGCAGACCCGTCTCCAGGGCCATGTTTTCGGCCACCGAGAGCGTGGCAAACAGTTCGGCCTCCTGATGCACGGCCACGACACCCGCGCGGCGAGCCTCGATAGGATTTGACCAGTGGACCGCGCGGCCGAGATAGAGCAGCTGGCCGCTGTCGGGCTGGATCAGGCCGCTGGCGATGTTGATCAGCGTGCTCTTGCCGGCACCGTTTTCGCCGACCAGGGCGTGGACCTGGCCCGGCAGCAGCGAGAGCGAGACCCGGTCGAGCGCCACCACGCCCGGAAAATGCCGAGTGACGTCGCGCAGCTCCAAAAGAGGAGCATCCGCTGGAAAAACGCCGCTACCAGCCACGCGCGCGTCCTTGACGTTGGTCGGGTGCCAGGGAAGGGGGCAGTCAGTTCGTGGGCTCGGCGGCGGGCTGGTCGCCGCCCGCGGTTGCGGCCGGCGCTGCGGCTTGGAGCTTTTCGAGCTCGGTCTTCAGACGATCAGCCTCTTTTTTCAATGCCGCGTCGTCGGGCGTGGCGCTGGCCATCTGCTCTCGGAGCTCCAGTGCGCGTTTGAGATTGGTGATCGCCGCATCGCGCTCCGCCGCTTTTTGAATTCGCCCCGCATTGACCAGGCTTTCAATCAAACGGGTCTTATAGTCGACGTTATCGGGTTGATCGCGCACCAGGGTCTCGAGCACGTCGCGGGCCTGAAGCCACAGGGGCAGAGCACGTTGGGGACCTCCAGGTAGCTGCGCATTCAAGAGCGCCAGCAGCTTCAGCAATGCCGAGGTATCATCGCGGAAACTGACTACGGCCGGGAAGTCGGAAGACAGCTTTTGATAACTTCCCAGCGCGCCCTGTGCTGCCAGCAGCAGTGTAAGACCGTAGGCTTGATCGGCCCCCTTGACCATTGCCCACTCGATGGGTGACGTCGCACGCAGCGTGCATTCCTGCAGACTGGGAACCGTCTGCGGGTCGAGGTCCTTGGTTGCGACCAGCTTGTTCAAGTCGGACACGCCTTGCCCCAGGTAGCCCGCTCCATCCTTTGACCCTTGTCTAACGAACAGAGCCGCCAGGCGGAAGTTGGCTGAAGTGCGTTCCGCCAAAACGGTCTCATCATTGGCGTTGCCCTGCGCGAACTGCTGGTAATAGTCGATTGCCGGTTGCAACAATTCCTTCTTGGCCGGTTTGACGTTCGCCGCCGCGATGGCCAGTTCGTCCACGGCATGCAGAGCGGCCGCGAAGTGCTTCTGGGCCGCGTCGCGCTGCTTGATCGACTTGAGCGCAACCAGGGTCGAGCCGACGGTGAGCGTCGTCAGTCCCACCACGAGTAGCGTCAACAGCACTAGCCCTAGCACACCTCGCTTCCGCGGTCGCGCGGCCGGTACGGCCACGGCGGTGGGCTTGGCCGCAACAGGTTCGGGCGAGGCTACTGGGACGGCGGGAACTTCCTTCGATGCGGGCATGGCGCGAACACTCGCTGAACGGGACGCAGTGGGATGGGAGAGCTTCCCATTCTGGCTCGCTGAACTGCGCGCGTCAATTCGCGGCCACCGGCCCCCCAAATTGGCCAGAATTCAGGCGAAAAACACCGCGTCAGCCGTGGCGGATCTCGAACACCGAGACCGTCAATCCGGCATTGGCATCGATGGCCGGCACCCGCTCGATACATTGGGCCGTAAGCCCCTGCCGCCGGCACTCGTCGACGAACCCATCGGCCGGACGGCGGCCAGGGTCGGTCAGCCAGGCCACGCCGTCAGGCGCCAGCGTGCGGGCAACCGCCGCCGCCACCAGCGGCACTTGCGGTCGCTCGTAGAGCACGTCGGCGGCCACGACCAGGTCGAATGTGCCCAAGTCGTCGGGCAGTTTACGCCAGTCGACCAGCCGGGTGTCGACCGCGTCGAGCCCGTGCCGCTCGGCGTTGGCGGCGGTGAACTCCAGCGCCTCGCCGTAGTAATCGGTGCCCAGCACGCGAAACCCGGCCGCGGCGGCCGCCAGGCAGACCACGCCGATGCCGCAGCCCAATTCCAAGAGCGACCGCCCCGCGCCGCGCTCGCGAGCCAGCCGCTCGGCCAGTACCCGGCCGCTGGGCCAGCACTCGGCCCAGTACGGAATCCGCTCGTCAATGGCGAAGTCTTCCTCGCTGATCAAGTCGTCGATGTTGCGTGGGCGCAAAAACTCGTACGCGCGTCCGCCAATCGTCACCTCGGTGCGCGTGACCTCGAAGCGGCTGCTCAAGGCCGCGGGCACCGCCAACGGTGGAGTAGTGGGGTCGGTCATCGAGTCGTGATGCGTCTCAGGTCTTCAGCGCGATGGGCAGCCGATCGATCTTGGCCGCCAGGATAAAGTCGTTTTCCGATAGCCCGCCGATCGCGTGCGTGTAGATCTCGATGGCCACCTTGCGATAACTTTCCAGATGCAAGTCCGGGTGATGGCCTTCGTCTTCGGCGAGTTGCGCCACGCGCTGGAAGAAGTCGATGCCGGCCATGAAGTTCTTGACCACCCAGTCCTTGCGAATCCGCTGGCCTTCGTGCGTGAGCCGCCAGCCGCTAAGGGTCTGCAACTGCTCGCGGGCCTGGGCATCGGAGTACTTGGGTACGCCCCCCTCGCACGGCACGCATTTCTTGTGGGTGAGCTGTTCGGTGGTTTGCGGTTGCATGTGGCACCTCGCAATTTGCCAGGCTGTTTGCCCCTCACCGCCAGGGCCGGCAGGGCCGCCGCGGTGCGATTCGTATTATTGCGCTCAGCCGATGGGCGTCAATTGGCCCCGCGGGGGTGCTTGCCCAGGCGCGGGTGCCTGGCGTAGTCTGGCGAACATGAATGCATCTGAATCATCAGGCCCGGACGGTTCCCTGGCGGCACGCCTGGTGGAGCTCGAAACGCTTTACACTCACTTGCAGCGCACCGTGGGCGAGTTGGACGGCGTCGTCCTGGACCAGCAAAGGCAGATCGACTTGCTGGAACGCAAGGTTGCGGCGCTGAAACTGGAGCTGTCGACGCTCGCCAGTTCGGTCGTCGAAGAACGCAAGCCCGAGGACGAAAAACCGCCGCACTATTGATGCTGCCGGCGTTCGCTTCAGCCCAGATTCGCCACGACTAGGCGTGAACCAAGTGCGAGGTTATTCGCACCTGCTCGACCAGTTGCACGAGCACGGTGGCGTCGAACGGCTTGCGCAGGTAGTAGGTGCCGCGGGCCGCGTGAGCGCGGCGGATGATGTCGGGGCCCTGGCTGGCCGAGAGGAACATCACTGGCACTTCGTCCAAGTGGGCCAGCCGCTTGAGCTGGTCGCAAACCTCGACGCCGCTCTGGCCGGCCAGATTCAAGTCGGCAATGATCAGTTCTGGCACCGCCTGATCGATGGCCTGCCGAGCGCTCTGGGCGTCGGTGGCACATTGGCAGGTGTAGCCGGCCTCGTTCAAGATGCCGGCGATTTGCCGCAGGACGTCGACCTCGTCGTCGATGGCCAGAATCGGAATATGAGGGCCGTTCATGTGCCGCCTTCTCTCGATGACCCAGATGCAAGCTCGTGCAACGCGTCGCTTTTGGTGCCGGCCCTGCACCCCCAATCGCTCCCTCATTATTGTATTCGACGATGGGTATCGGTTTTCTTCACGCAATTTTTCCAAACCCCGCAAGCCGAACCGCCGGTCGCCCCGTGCGCAATCGCTAATCCTGGAAGAATCAGCGAAAACCTGCGTTTTTCGGTGAGTTTGGTGCTGTGTACGCGCGGGCACCCGCCTGGCAAGCTGCGGCTTAAGGCGGCTGAAGAGTCGGTGGCCGACGTGATGCGGCTGGTCGATGGCCGGCGGCCGGCGCAACACTAGGGGGGCCATCAAACGAAGGGGGCGTCCGGCCAAGCGCTATTAGCCGGACGCCCCGATTGTTTACAGCGGGCGAGCGTGTCGCCTGATGGTATTACTTCCAGGCAAAGTCGCCCGCATTGACGCTGGGCAGATGGGTGACGCCCATCAGGTACTTGTCGACGGCCCGGGCCGCCTCGCGACCTTCGTGAATGGCCCAGACAACGAGCGACTGGCCGCGGCGCATGTCGCCGGCGGCGAACACGCCCGGCACGCTCGACATGTAGGTTTCGTCGCACTTGACGTTGCCGCGCGGATCGAGCTCGAGCCCCAGCTGTTCGATCGGCCCTTGCTTCTCGGGACCGACAAAACCCATGGCCAGCAGCACCAATTGGGCCGGATAGATCTTCTCGCTGCCGGGCACTTCGCGGAACGTTTGTCGGCCGTTGTCGTCCTTGACCCACTCGACGCGAACGGTGCGCAGCCCGCGCACGTGGCCGTCCTCGTCACTGAGGAATTCCTTGGTTTCGATGCTGAACTCGCGCTGGCAGCCTTCCTCGTGCGAGGTGCTGGTGCGGAAGATGATCGGCCAGTAGGGCCAGGGCGTGTTGCGCGGCCGTTCGGCGGCGCGGGGAAACTGGCCCACGTCGGGCGGAGCGGGGAACAGTTCGAACTGCGTCAGGCTGTTGCACCCCTGGCGGTTCGAGGTGCCGGTGCAGTCGCTACCGGTATCGCCGCCGCCAATGACGATCACGTCCTTGCCCGTGGCCAGGATTTGATCGGTGAGCGTGTCGCCCTGGTTGATCTTGTTCTGCTGCGGCAGGAACTCCATGGCGAAGTGAACGCCCTTGAGCTCGCGGCCCGGAATGGCCAAATCGCGGCCGTGGGTGGCGCCGCCGGTTAGCAGCAGCGCGTCGTAATCGCTGCGCAGCTGCTCGACGGGGACGTCGATCCCCACGTTGCAGCTGGTGCGGAACTCGACGCCTTCGGCCTTCATCTGATCGATGCGCCGCCAGACGCGCCATTTTTCCAGCTTGAAGTCGGGAATGCCGTACATCAGCAGGCCGCCGGGACGATCGGCACGCTCGAACACCGTGACCTGGTGCCCCGCGCGATTGAGCTGCTGCGCGGCGGCCAGCCCTGCCGGACCGCTGCCAACGACGGCCACCTTCTTGCCGGTGCGCGTGGCGGGGGGCTCGGGCACGATCCAGCCTTCGTCGAAGCCGCGGTCGGCAATCGAGCACTCGATTTGCTTGATGGCCACGGGGTCTTCGTTGATGCCCAGCACGCAGGCCGCCTCGCAGGGGGCGGGGCAGACGCGGCCGGTGAACTCGGGGAAATTGTTGGTCGACTGCAACCGCTCGACCGCTTCCTGCCAGTGATTGCGGTAAACCAGGTCGTTAAAGTCGGGAATGATGTTGCCCAGCGGGCAGCCCGTGTGACAGAACGGAATGCCGCAGTCCATGCAGCGCGCGCCCTGGGTCTGCAATTCCTCGGCCGGCAACACCTTGAGGAACTCGTTGTAATGCTTCAGCCGCTCGCTGACGGGCCCCTTGGGCGCGTAGCTGCGGTGATACTTCATGACTCCGCGGACATCACCCATGTGCCACCTCGACCCCACCTTGCATCGCTTGAGCTTCCTCTTCGAGTTTCTTCAGAGCTAGTTTGTAGTCGGTCGGCATCACCTTGACGAACTTGCCGACCAGGTCGTTCCAATTGTCGAGCACCCACTTGCCGCGGGTGCTGCCCGTGTACTGCACGTGCTTGCGGATCAGGGTCAGCACGGTGTCTTGATCGGCCGGATCGCTGAGGTCCTCTAGTTCGACCATTCCCTTGTTGACCAACGGCGGGAACGTGCCGTCGACGTCGAGCACGTAGGCGATGCCGCCGCTCATGCCGGCGGCGAAGTTGCGCCCCGTCTTGCCCAGAATGACGGCTCGGCCGCCGGTCATATATTCGCAGCCGTGGTCGCCCACGCCTTCGACGACGGCAGCCGCGCCGCTGTTGCGAACGCAGAACCGCTCGCCGGCGATGCCGCGCAGGTACAGCTCGCCGCTCGTGGC
>CAZPED010000131.1:0-7997 GCA_964585335.1 uncultured Planctomycetaceae bacterium
AACACGTTGCGGCCGCCGCTCCTGAATTGCCACTCGCTAATCTTGAGCTTCATGCCGTCGAAGACGGTCCAACCCCAGTACAGTTCGTCGTCGTTCAACGTCGCCTGCGAAATGAAGGGGCCGGGGAACTGCTGTTAGGGGGCCTGCGCGAGCAGGATGGCCTCGGCGACGCTGCGGTACCAGCGGATCCAGGTCCCCTGGCGTTTGCCGTTGCGATACTCGCCCTGGGCAGTCAGGTTGCCACGCTCGTCGAAGGTCTTGAACATCCCGTGGTTGACGTAGTTGCCGTCGTCGTCTTGCGTCACCTCGCGTTCGATTTTGACCGAACCGTTGGGGTAACGCTCCTTAATCACTTCGGTTTCCGACGTTGGCTGCTCGTCGGCCATCGGCACTGGCGCGGCCTGTTCGTCGCCCAGCGTAGCCGGCGCTTCCGCGTCGCTGGTCGCACCGGCGTCGTAGCCTTCGTGGGCCGGCATTTCGGCCGGTCCTTCTTCGGTCGTCGCCGCCGCGCCGTCGTCGCCGGCGGGCTCGACGTCTTGCTCGGCCTCCAAGGGGGCGGGCGCTTCGTCGCTCTCAAAGGTCTGCGCCGAGGCCGGTAGAACCTGCCACGAAAGCGCGAGGCCCAAGGTGATCGACGTCATCCACTTCCACGAGCGAATCATTGCCTGCACTCCTATGCTCGCGCCGGGCGTGTGCCGTCTCGGCGCCCCTGGACCGGGTCGCTAGCCCGGTACAATGCGTCCGCCAGTTCGCCGTGAAGCGGTGGGCGCATTAGAATATCCGCCGGTGGTATCGACCGGGCGAGCACTGACACTTTCGCCGATTCTGCCGATTGTGCCGAAAAGGCTCCTCCCGAGGTGGGGAGCCCGCCTCGCGCTGGAAAACGGCGGAAGCTGTGAAAGGCCGAACTGGCGGCCATTGACCGGCCACGGCCAAGCGCGACAATAAATCGGTGCGGAACGGGGCAGGAGGGAGCGGCAATGCCAAGGCCAGTTATGGCAGAGTGTTTTTTCTGTTCCAGGGTGCTACTGCTGGCAATCAGCGGCGCGGTGCTAGCACTCCCCCTGCCAGCCGGCGAATCCAATTCGCCCTCCGGCGCCGAACAGGAGGAGTCGACCGCGATTAGCCCGGTGGCGCAGTTGGTACGCGACCCGGGCGTGCAAGCCGAGTTGAAGCTGCGGCCCGATCAACTAGCCAGCATCGACGCCGAGTACGCCAAGCTAGCGCCCAAACTCTGGACGGTGCGCGACGCCACGCAGGGGCCCGCCGCCATTGAGCGCGCTCGTCTGACCAGGCAATTCGCCAAGACCGTCGAAGGCTGGCTGGACTCCGCACAGTCGCAACGCTTGCGGCAACTGGTCGTGCAAAGCCTGGGCTGGCGCAGCCTGACTTTGCCCAGCATCGCGGCGGAGCTGAACCTGACCGACAAGCAAGCGCGGCAAATCGACGAGGTCGTGGCCGACACGGCCGACAAGTTGCGGCAAAACGCCAATGCTGGCGATTCGCAGGCGCGCCGCGACAAAAACGCCGCCGGACTGCGGCACGCGGAAGGCGCCGCGGTGCAGAAACTGCTGGGAGCCAAGCAGCGCAAACAAGTGGCGGAACTCGTGGGCGAGCCCTATGACCTGTCGCAAGTCCGCCCGCTAGTTTTCCCCGCCCCGGCCCTGGGACAGGTTGACCGCTGGATCAACTCATCGCCGCTGGGCCCCGAAGACGTGCGGGGCAAGGTCGTGGCATTTCACTTTTGGGCTGTTGGCTGCATCAATGGCCAGCGCAACCTGCCGCACTACCACTCCTGGCACGAGCAATTTGGCCGCCGGGGGCTAATCGTTTGGGGCATGCACACGCCCGAAACCAAGGCGGAACGTGAGTTATCGGCCCTCGCGCAAAAGGTCAACGAACAGCGCATTGCCTACCCGGTGAGCGCTGACCACGACAATGCCAACTGGAATGCCTGGTCCAACTTTCTCTGGCCGAGCGTGTACCTGGTCGACAAACGGGGAACGGTAAGGTATTGGTGGTATGGTGAGCTGAACTGGCAAGGAGCCGAAGGCGAAAAGTTCATGCGCCAAAAAATTGAAGAATTGTTGGCGGAAGCGGAATGAGCGAACGCGACGCGCAGGGCGGAGCCAGGCGCAGGCAGTTCGCAGCCGCTTGACGATCTGAGCCCCCGCTCCTTTGGCCCGGTGAGAATCGAGATGTCTAGTAAACCGACGCGCGCGAAAAAAGCGCCCGCCGCAGCTCCTGCCGCTCCGAAAAAGTCTCCCAAGCGTGCAGCCCCCCAGAAAAAGCCGGAGCCGGCGTTCTTTATCATCGAGGCGTCGCTGCTGCCGCTGGTCGTCGCCGCCAAGCCGAAGGGCGTCAAGTCACCCCAGAGTTTCGCCACTTTCGGCGAGGCAAAGGCCGCCGCGATCGAATCCCTCATCGATGCCATTGAAGCGGCCGAAGCCCACCTGCACGAGCTCAAACGCGCTACGAGCTTCGACGATTTGACCGCATAGCCCCGCCGGTGCGCGCCTCGTCCGCTCTGACTACCGCCGCTGAGCGACGTATCCCCAGCGATAGAGCGTAATCGCCCACGACACGACCAGATAGTAGATCGGGTAGAAGAGCGAAACGACGGCCAGCGATTGATGTTGCCGCAAGTCGGCCGGGTCGGCCCCCTCGGCACCGGGCAATGTGCCCAGCACGGCCAACAGCATGACGACCCACACGCCGCCCAGAAAGTTGGTCAGCCTGCTCAGCGTGGCGCCGCGGCTGGGGTACATGTAGTAACTGGGCACAAACGTGAGCACGGCGAGCCCAAGCGTGATCAGCGCGCCTAACCAGGTGGGAATGGGCAGCACGTACAGATAAAACGCCACGATATTCCAATACGATGGGAAGCCGACGAAGTAGCCGTCGGCCGTCTTGGCGGGCACCTGGCAAAATCCATAAGCGCTGGCGACGAGCGCCACGACGAGCACCCAGCTGAACGACGGCGGAACGAGATCGGCCCGCCACATCAGCAGCAGCGGCAGCGACGTGAAGGTGAGAAAGTCGATGATGTCGTCGAGCTTCGCGCCGTCGAAGTTCGGCAGCCGCTGCTTGACGTGCAGTTTGCGGGCGAGCGTACCATCGGTGGCGTCGACCAGGCATGCCACGAGCATGCAGACGAAAGCCCAACGAAAGCCTTGGGCGTCGGCCTGCCAGATGCCCACGGCCATGCCCGCGGCCAGCAGCAGCCCCAGCGCCGTATAGGCATGCGCGAGCCAGGCGACCCAGCGAGGGACGCCGCCGGATGGGCGTACGCCTGCACTGGCTGAGAGTCCTTCTGGCGATACCGATTCGGGGGTAGTCATGCGGTGCGCACCGGCTGACAAATTGGCGCCGGTGGATCCCAACGCCTCGTAAGACGCGAAACGAGCGGCAGCAACACCAATCCGGCCAGGGCCGCCAGGGTGCGCACCGGAAACAACGTAGCATCCTGGCCCTCGGACAACCAGGGATCGAGCCCACCGGGTAGCGCGCGGCCCCACCAGCGCACGTAAGGCAGCAGCGGTGGAATCGACAATAGCGGCTCGCCATTTCCCAGTCGCAACGCCAGCGAAACCACGAAAGCGACGATCGAGCCCGTGCGGTTAGCCTTGGGATCGTAGAGCGCGCACACGAGTTGGGGAAACAACAGCACGAACACCAGGTCGGATGTGAAGAACCACAGCTGCTGCACGCTTTGCACCTGCAAGGCCAGCAATGCTGCCAAGGCGCCCAGGGCCACAATCGACGCCCGAATGGCCCGCCGCATGTTCCGCGTGGAGATTGAGGGCGAGATCAGTTCGCGCCACAGGTTCCAGCTGACCATCGAGCCGGCCGAAAGAATTGACGCGCTGAAGCTCGAAGTTACGGCGCCCACGATGGCCGTCAGCCCCAGGACGGCCACGATCGACGGCACCGCCTGGGCCAGCAGCCATGGCAGCGCCATCGTCGGCGAGGCAGCCAATTGCTCGCGGGCAACGTCGGTCCAACTTGTATACGTGAAGGCTGCCATGCCAAGCAGCAGCGGCGGCACGGTGAGCACGATGGTGATCAGACCGGCCAGAATCGAGTGCCATTGCGCCTTCAGTGGGCTTTGGCAGGCTTGCACGCGTTGGAAGTAGCAGTTCCAGGGAATGCCGCCCAAGGTGAGCATGATCGCCAGGTCCCACCAGCCAGCAATCCGGGGCATGCTCCAGTATCCGACAGGTGCGAGCGGGGGCCACAGCCAGGCGCGCTCGCCTTGCGCTTGGGCATATTGCCGCCAGCACGCATCAAGTCCGCCGACCGCGTTCAAGGCGAACGGCAACGCAATCAATAACCCGATCGGGATCAGCGCAAACTGCACGGTGTCGGTATAGCCCACGCTCCACATGCCGCCGACGACGGTGTAACTGGTCACGACCAGCGCCGAGACGACGATGGCCGTCGTAAGATTCATGCCCAGCAGCACGCCGAATGTGGCCCCCACGGCCACGAGCAGTTCGGCGCTCCAAAAGACTTCGCCCAGCAGTGCCGGCAGCGACAACACGGCTGCCCAGCGACGGCCAAAGCGGGCAGCGAACGGATCGACCAGCGTGACGAACTCCAGCTGACGCATGCGGCGGGCAAAAAACAGTCCGCCCAGAATCAGGCTCAGACCGAAGCACACTCCCCCCTGCCATCCCGACGGCAGACTGGCAAACGTGCCCTCGGCTGTGCCCAAGAGGTAGCCGCCGTCGATCCAGGTGGCGGCCATCGTTACCGTGGCCATCCAGAACGGCATGGACCGGCTGGCCACCAGCAAATCGATCGCACTCGAGGGCGTTAGCCGCCGGGCAGCCCGCCAGCCGACTACCAGAAAAACCGCGTAGAGCGCGGCCACCGCCGCGATGCCGCCGACCTGGACTCCTTCCATGGTTTTCTCCGCTGGCGCCCGGGCCGCCCTCGAGCCGGTTAGGTCAGGGCGCCGCGGCCACGATAGGCTGTTCGGCCTCGGCCGGCCGCGACGGCTCGGGCAGAAGCGTGGCGCGCATGCTGGCCAACAAGCTCGGCGCACCAATATACAAGTTGAATAAGTGTCGTTTGCCCACGTAGCAGCAGGCGTCGATTTGGCGAACCTTGCCCCGATCATCGTCCGCAAGAGCACCCAGGTATGGTCCCGTGTAACCGACGGCGGCGGCGTTGCAGCGGCGGCCGTAAATCAAGTGGTAACGCTTGAGCACGGCGTCGCAGCTATTGTTGACCAGGAGCATGGCGGCAGCCTGCGAAAGCGCCATGCCGTGCGCCTGTCCAGGGGCCAGCCAATGATTGTCGAGCGCGGCCACGACCAACACGGCATTCATCGGGGCCCGCTCGGGATGCACGCGGTCGGTCAATTGCTGGCCGCTGAGCTGGCCGCCTCCCAACACGTGCATCGCGCCGGTCACGATGCGGGCGCCAAAGCTATGCCCCCACAGGCTGACCGGCGCTTCGGGATGCAGCCGGTCGATGAACCAAGCCAAATGCAGGCCCGACTGGTTGGTCCGGCCGGCCTTGAGCTGCGCGTCGAAGATCAATCCACGCACCGGCGAGCTCGGCCACGACCAGATGACGAATCGCACGGGACGCTCGTCGGCACAGCGCACTAGCGCGCGATAAGCAGACCAGCCGCCGAGAAACGAGTCGCACCAAGGAATACGGTTACCGTGCACGAAGATCGTGGTGGCGGCCTCGGGATCTTCAGCGGCGAGCAGCTCGTCGAGCGTAGACTTCGTCCACGAACTTTCGGCGGTATAGCGCCAGACGTGCAGTTGGTCGGCCTGAGGAACGACGCATCCTAAACCACGGTCGCTGACCAGCCACAATTGGTCCTGTTGCCGAAAGCCCGCGACGCCGCAGGGCCGGCCGGCCAAGACGAAATTGGCCGTGCCCATCAGCACGATGAGCAACAGGCATGTGCAAACGCTCGTCAACCAACGCGCCGGCACGGTAATGCGAAGCGACATGAGGGCGGACCTTCCCGAAATTGGAACTGCGTGGTGTGCGGATCGTGATGGTCGTGGGGATGGTAACTGTCATAGCGCTGCGGCGCGGGCGCGAACCAGCAGCGGCTGCGTAAAATGTACCACCTTTTCGACGTGGGTGAGGCGTTTTTTCAACGTGCTGCGAAAAGGCAACATTGCCGGGTTGCCGCGCGGCCAGCGCGGTGTAGAGTTGTTTGACCCAGCGGCCTTCGCCATGTTTCAAGGCAGTACGGGAGATTCGCGTCATGCAGAAACTAATCATCGTAACGATGGTGAGCGTTGCGGCCTTGCAGGCCGCCGGCTGCTCGCGCTCGCGGACGACCGCGTATCGTCCGGTGTGCACGCCGGCGCCAAGCTGCTGCACCGACGGCGTCGTCGTGGGTGGCACCGAGGGCGTGATCACGAGCGGACCGGTGATGTCGGCGCCGCAAGTGGTGCCAGGCCCCGAAACCTACACGCCCGCCCCCGCGCCGTAATTGAGCGCGGTATCGAAAGCGTCCAAAAAAGGCGACCATCGCGAGGGTCCGCCAGCTCCCCTGGCCGGATCACTCGCGGTGGGCCTTCGGACCTCTCTCGCTCCTACCCGAACTGTTCAACCGCGCAACCCTCACAATCCCTTCTCCAGCGGGTTGCGACTGCAGATTGGGCCCGCGCGATTAGGCAGCCACCGCACGGCCAATTACAATGAATCTTGGCCGGCCGCAGCCGGCTGGACATCGCTGGCGCGACGTCCCCTTCTTTTCTGCCGCACGGACGTTCGGCCTTTGCACAACGACGTGACCGTGCGAATTTTTTTAGCTGCTGCCATTGTCGTGGTCTCGGCCACCGGGGCGCTGGCCCAATTCAAAGAGGCTCCCCCGAGCAAGGGTCCGCAGTTCGAGGGGGAGAGCACGACGCGGATCCGCATTGGCGTGATCGTCAAGGCGTCGAGCATGGTGCACAACGTGCTGGCGACCGCCCCCATTCCGATGGACTGGCCGGAACAAAGCGTGCGGGTCGTGGGCGAGGACATCTCTCCGACGGTCAAGAGCGTCGACTATCGCGTAGTGGGCAACAGCCTGAAACAAATGGTCGTGCAGGTTCCGCAACTGCCGGCCGGACAGGAAGCCCGAGCGGTGCTGACGTTCGAAGTCACGCGCCGCACCTCGAAGCCGCCGGCCGACACGAGCATCTACACGATTCCGAAAAAACTGGACAGGCAGCTGAACGTCTACGTGGGAACGAGCCCCTATATCGAAAGCCGGCACCCCAAGGTGCTGGCCGCCGCGAAGGAAGCGCTGGGCGACGAAGAGCCCGAGAGCGACTGGAAGAAAGTCGAAATGCTCTACGACTGGACTCGCGCGAACATTGCTTACAAGGGAGGCGAACTCAAAGGCGCCGCTCGAGCGCTGTACGAACGCGAAGGAGGCGCCGACGAACTGACGAGCGTATTTATCGCAATGTGCCGCGCCAAGAAGATACCGGCTCGCACGGTCTTCACGTTCGGCAACGTACACGCCGAATTCTACCTGGAAGACGATGAAGGTCACGGGCACTGGTTTCCGGCGCAAGTGGCGGGCGTCAAATCGTTTGGCGGCGACAACGATACCCGAGCCATCCTGCAGAAGGGGGACAATTTCAAGAACCCCGACAACCCCAAGGAACGCCAGCGGATGGTGACCGAGTATTTCAACGCCGCGGGACGGGGAGGCAAACCAGGCGTGCAGTTCATATCAGAACTGGTTCGCTAGCCGGCGCACGACTGGCTGCCAGCAAGCTGCCCAGGAACCACCGGCGCACTTGCTCTAGTGCATCTCGCCCACGTCGGCCGGCGGCTGGCGTTTGCCATAGAAGCTGTAGAACACGGGCATCAGGTTCATCAACAGCATCGTCGTGATCATGCCGCCGACGACGACGATGGCCAACGGCTGCTGCGTCTGCGAGCCAATCCGCGTCGAGAAGGCGGCGGGCAGCATGCCGAAAATGGCCGTCAAGCAGGTCATCGTTAGCGGCTGCACGCGT
>CAZPED010000132.1:0-7976 GCA_964585335.1 uncultured Planctomycetaceae bacterium
TCGCTCAACCGGCCTGCTTGGCGCTTGCGGCGCCGGCGTTGCGCCATGGCATGGGGTTGACGCCATCGGATGCGACGACCTATCACTCATGACATGACCGCGATCCATCATCTCAACTGCGGCACGCTGCAAGCCCCGGGAGGGCCGGCCGCCGCCTGCCATTGCTTGCTGCTTGTCGATCGCGCCGGGCTGGCGCTCATCGATACCGGCATCGGACTGGCCGACGTGCGCGATCCCGCGGGGCGTATCGGTCCAGAGCTTATCGCCAACGTGGGCTGGCAATTCGACGAGCGGGCCACGGCCCTGCGGCAGCTGGAAACGTTGGGCTATTCGGCCCAGCAGGTACGGCACATCGTGCTCACGCACGCTGATCCGGATCACGCGGGCGGGCTGACCGATTTTCCGCACGCGCAGGTGCATCTTGCGGCGCGGGAACTCGCGGAGCTCGGACGGGGAGATCGGTACTTGCCGGTCCAGTTTGCCCACGACGTCGCGTGGCGGCCTTGCGCGGCGTTCGGCCGCGATTGGTTCGGCTTGCCGGCGGCCGAGTTGCCGCTGGCCGTGGAGACCACGGTGCTACTGGTCGCGCTGCCGGGGCACACGCACGGACATTGCGGCGTGGCCGTGCGGGACGGCCGGCGCTGGCTGCTGCACGCGGGCGATGCATATTATTTGCGCGTCGAGTTGGAGACCGACGGCCACCCGGTTTCGGCGCTGGCGGCGGCCCGTGCCGATGACGACCCGCTTCGCCGCGCGACGCTCGAGCACCTGATCCGCCTGTCGCGCGACTGCGGCGACGAAATCACCCTGTTCGGCTACCACGATTTCAGCGAGTTTCCGGCGGCCAGAGCGGCAAGCAAAGCTTGAGGCGCAGCAGGTTGGGGCGGGTTTGCGCCGCGGGCCGATCGGGAAATGTGGGGCAGGCAAGCGGCTAACTTGGCTGCGGACCGCCTGGTCAGGCGGCCGCGCGGGGGCTTTCGGCCGGGCGAGCGGCGTCGGGGCGGCGGATGTTCATTTCCAAATGGCTCAGTTCCATTTCCCGGGCATGAACTGTGTCGCGGGCGTCCTTCAGCAGCGTCAGGATGTTGAGCACCAGCTGCTCGCTTCGAATACGTCCCTGGCAGATGTCTTCGATCAGCTCTTGCCGCAGGGCAACCAACCGCTCGTCCAGATGTCGCAGGTATTCGGGCGGCGAAACGCCGCCGGCCGATTCGGAGTCGAACGTGCAAGCCAGCTGTTCCACCTTGTGAATCGACTCGTAGTAGTCCTCCGGCGGGCGATACCTGCGCCGCCGCAGCAAGCTGTAGAGCGACAAAGCGCCGGCGCTAAAGGCGCCAAAAACACTCAGCCCGTTGCTCAGCCAATCGAGCAGGTTGTCGAGCGCCACCGGCTTCTCCCGGTCCAGCCAGGCCTGCGCGGCGCTGTGAACCGGGTAGGGGCTGGCCACGTCGCGCGGCGACAGCGGGCTCAGGCGATGCGTCAGCTCACTGTTGAACAAAGTCGACATCAGCGCGCGGATCGAACTTTCCGGCGCATCGTTTCGGGCGACAATCAAGAGCCGCGCGCCAACCGTCTCGCAATCGTTCTCGGGCAGGGCACGGTGGGCGAAGTAGCAATGCCGGGGAATCGTCGCCGCCTCGAGAAACTCGCGCTGGATAACCGACCGTCGGTCCGATGCATCTTGCAGGTTGTCGAGCAAGAAGGCCCGCGTCGCTGGCAAGGCGGCCACGCGGTAGTCGGCCACTTCGATGAGTTGTTGGGTCACCGCTGAAGGTGGAGCGTCGAGCACGATGATCGCATCGGGCAGCTCGCTGATCAGCTTCGCTTTCGCGTCGTCCGTGGCGGCCGAAATCTGGCGGCACTTGGCGAGCAACTCGGATTTTCCCATTTCGGTCGGCACGATGTCGCCAGGGTGGTCGGGTGAGGTTAGTGACAACCGCGCGAAACGCAGGATCTCGCGAGACAGCAAAGCCTCGGTGCTGCCAGGCTTGCCCAGATCGACGCGCCGACCGTGCAGACCATCTATGATCGAGGGCGCTTCGGCGATCTGACTGCGAATGAGCAGGTGTACCATCTCCAATTGCGTGACGGCGACAACCGCCAGTTCGTCGTCATGGGGTATCACCACACCGTTGCTCACCACGGCCGCGTCGAGCTGGTTGTTTTTCAGCAGCTTCAAGCACTCTTCCGAGCCAGCGTCGGTCGACAAGGCAATGGCCAGCCCGCTTTTTGCGGCATGCTGCGCAAGCATTTCGGCCAGGGCATACCGGCGCGTATCCGCGGGGCCCGCGCTGATTCGCAGCGGCGCGATGCGCGAGGGGATGAGCCGCGTCGCCAAAACGATGCTGAGCACGGCGAAGCCCAGACTCATTGCCACGGACCATTTCCGACCGAGTCGTAGTCGCCGCACGATGAAGACCCACTATTGGTAACGTTGGAAAGATAACGCGAGCTGGCTGTTTGGCGGATGAATAGCGAAACTATGCAGATTTGTCGAGGTCATGTTTTGCGGCGGGCTCGCACGTCGTCTGCGCTGAATTCCCCGGCTGCGCTGGCAGAAGGACCGTTGGCAATGGCAATCGATGCTGCTCGTAGCGGAAACCATTGCCAACAGGGGCCGCCGCGACAAGCTGGCTCGCGGGGCAGGAAAGCAGCTAGCGGGCATCTCGCCGCAGGATGCGTTGCAGCGGGTGATCAGCGCGAATCGGATCTCGGTTTAGCCACTCCGGCTTTACATTCGCACCTTGATCCACCAGCAGCGCCACCACCTCGCGCTGCTGGCCGTGATCGGCTGGGTTGTTCGATTGCGGCTCGCAAATGCCGTGGATGGCCCAGCCGAGCGGCGTGGCGTGGTTCTGGTCGTCTTCGAGTTCCAGGTTCGCTCCTTCGAGCAGTCGCTCGACGAGAGGAAGCTCGCCGAACAGGGCCGCCCAGTGGAGCGCGGTCTCGCCGCCGTTGCCGCGTGCGTGCGGATCGGCGCCGGCCGCCAGCAAGCGGAGAGCGACCTCCTGGCAGCCGAGACTGGCCGCGCCGATGAGATTTGTTTCCCGCCGGTCGCCGCTGCCAAAGTTCACGTCCGCCCCCGCGGCAAGTAGCGCTTCGATGAGGGGCAACTCCGTACCTTTGCGCAGGATGCCGCAAAAGACCAGGTCGCTCACGTAGTGCAGCGGATGATGGGTGAGCCTTTGACAGTGATCGCCGTACGCGACGAGGGTATTGGCTTGTGCCGGATCGGCCGCGAGAATCTGCCGCAGCTCGGCGACATCGCCACGTCTGAGGGCCGCTCGAACGTCCATCGTGGCGTTGCTCCGGCGATGAGGTCAAGCAAGGACAGGCTGCGAATCGCTCACTTCGCCGGCGGGCGGGCTGGTTGCGCGCCGCCGAACTCGAACATCTTGCGGTCCTTGATCCGCAGCAAGACGATCGGCGAGGCCATCAGCGCCGCACCGAACAACCCCGACAGCACAACCGCACCAACGGTCAGCACGCCGTCGGCCCAGGCGCCGTAGTACACCCACCCGGCCACCGGATAGAACAGGACGATGGCCGTGGCGATGCCTGGCGAGTAGACGCGCGTCGCCAAGACCGGCGCGACGTGAAACAGCGTGGCGTTAATGAGCATCAGGGCGGGCAGTCCGAGGGCAAACCACGGCTCTCGCCAGCCGACCGACGCGCAGCATACTCCCAGCAGGCCCACCAAGGCGTTGACCACGTAGAACGTTCCCCACTCGACGGGCAGGTGGAGGATGGCCCGCGCCCAATCGCGCCAGTTCAGTTCGTATTCTTCCAGCACGTGGATGCCGTAGGCGGCCACGGCGACCCACAGCAGATGTTCGTGCGACATGCGACCCTCCGCGTTGTTGAACGACTCGCTTGGGCTGTCTGCCAGACAAGCGGAGTCTCGCTTCGCAGAGAGTTTACAACCTGCAGCCGTCCGCCGCAGCGCCGGATTCAGGCAGAGCATGGCAACTGAGGGCGCATTTGCCGGTTCACGTCAGCAACGTCGCCCCGTTGCCCACCAACAAAACGAGCCCAGACGCGTCTCGCAGCGGCGGCATGGTGCTGCGGGCAGTCGCGTCTGGGCAAGCGAATTGCTTCGTCCGGTAGTCGTGGCGCTATTGGGCGGCCGCGACGTCCCGGCGAAACACTCCGGGGGCTTACGAGCGGGCGGCCATGGCGTTCACGCTGGTCTCGGCCACCTGCGTCAGAGTCTTGTCGGCATTGGCCTCTTCGTCGAGCGATTGCTGCAACAGCGCAGCCACGCCGTTCTGACCCAAGCGGCGGGCAAACGCCCGGGCACACCCGTAGCCGGCCATTTCGTAGTGTTCGACCCGTTGGGCCGCTGCGATCAGGGCCGCGTCCTTCACCTCGGGGTGGCCATCGAGGTCGATCACTTCGTCGCCTTCGGCGATCAGGCCCTGCATGGCTTCGCAGGTTTCGCTGCTGGAGTCTTGCCCCAACAGGCGAAACGCTTCGCAGAGCCGGTCTTTTTGCTTGCGGGTTTCGGCCAGGTGGGTTTGAAAGGCCCGTTTCAGTGCCGGCGAATGGGCGGCGTCGGCCATATTCGGCAGCGCTTCGATCAATTGCTCTTCGGCGCTTTTCAGGTCGCGAAGTTGCAAGATCAAAACGTTCTCCAGATTGTCCAAAGTCATGGCCGAGCCGGTCATCTTCGAAAACCAAGAGGACATACTCATGACGCTCTCCTTGTGAGCAAGCGGTAATATGATCGGTTGCCAGCGACCGCCCCCATCGGCGGCCGACTGCGCTGCGGCCGGCGTGGCCGCACGGGCCAGCAAAAGCAAACGGCGCGCCACGCGGGCGCAACAATTGCGAGCCCGGTGGAAATCGAAGGACAACCGTCTGCCAACCGAGAGATCACGATTCATTATCTCTGCGCTGCGTCACCCCGCGTGACACAGGCCGCGTTAATCGATCGGCCAGGTCGGACGACCTGTGCCCGGCAGTTGGCCGCGCTGGTTGCCGAGCTGCCAGCGGCGCGAAAGTGAAGCGACTCCGTTACGAGGTTTAGCCATGGCTAGGAAAGCAGCGGCCAGGCGGAAGACCGCCGACAAGGCGAAATGGGTCCAAGACGTCGACACCGTCTCGACCTTTCCCCCCGAGGACACCTTTACCAAGGATGCCAAGACGATTGCCCGCGTGATGGCCAGCAAAAAGGTCAGCCCCAAGGGCCTTGGCTCGAGCATCCGCATGATTCAGTACTTCATCAATCGCGCGGGCAAGGGTCTCTCGAAGTCGCGGAAGGCCGAGCTGGAGAAGGCCAAACACCTGCTGCAAGAAAAGCTGAGAAAGCAGCGAGTTCGCGCGGCAGGCAGCAAGCCGAGCTAATTGCGGGCGGCCGCGGGCCGGGCGGCGTGGTCGGCCAGCCAACGGGCCACGACGTGCAAATCGTGGACGAAGTCGCGCCGCATCTGACCGCGAGATTCGCTGGGTGCGCGGAGGACGGCCGATGGATGGTACGTGGCCACGATGGTCGGCTGAAGCGCCCGCTCGATGAGCTGTCCCCGCTGCCGGGTCAGTCGAAATTCGCGGCCTAACAGGCTCTGCGCGGCGGTGGCTCCCAGACACATCACCAGCTCGGGTTCGACCGCGGCTAGTTCTGCTGCGAGCCAAGGGTGACAGGCCGCGATCTCGCGCGCGCTCGGTTTGGCGTGCAACCGTCTCTTGCCGCGCGGCACCCATTTGAAATGCTTAACCGCGTTGGTGACGTAAACCTGTTGGCGATCGACGTGGGCCTCGGCCAGGGCTTCAGCGAGCAGCTTTCCTGCCGGGCCGACAAAAGGACGTCCCGCCAGGTCTTCCTGGTCGCCGGGGGTTTCGCCCACCAGCATCACGCGGGCGTGCGCGGGCCCCTCGCCAAAGACGGTTTGCGTGGCCCGGCGATAGAGCAGGCAACCCTGGCAATGGCGAGCCGCCGCGCGCAGCCGTGCCACGCTGCGCGTCTGGGGCACGAAGGATTCGGCCGACGGATGCTTCATGGCCATTTCTGATTAGCTCGTCGTTGGTTCGCCACCCAGCAGGGGCAGCACGTGCCCGGTGATGTAACTGGAGTCGGCATCCGAGGCGAAGAACAAGAAGGCCGGGGCCACTTCCTCGGGCTGGGCGGGGCGACCCAGCGGGGTTTTGCCGCCGAACTGCGCGACTTGTTCCGCCGGTTCGCCGGTATCGGCCGCGTTGAGCGGGGTCCAGACCGGGCCCGGCGCCACGGCATTCACGCGAATGCCGCGATCGACCAGGTTCTGGGCCAGGGCTTTGACGAAGGCGTTGATCGCCCCCTTGGTCGATGAATAGTCGAGCAGTTGCTTGTTGCCGAACAGACCGGTCTCGGAGCTGGTGACGATGATCGACGCGCCAGATTTCATTTGCGGCACGGCCGCGCGGGTCAGCAGGAAGAGCGCGTCGATGTTGGTGCGAAACGTGGTGTGCCACTCCTCGTCGGTAATTGCTTCGACCGATGGCTTGCGATTCTGGTGGGCCGCGTTGCTCACCAAAATGTCGAGTTGACCGAGTTGTCCAAGCGCCTCGTGTACCAATTGCTTGCAGAAGCCGGGCTCGGTCAGGTCGCCGGGCAGCAGGATGCAGCGGCGCCCCGCTTGTTCGACATGGCGGCGCGTTTCCTCGGCGTCGGGCTGTTCGGCGGGCAGATAGTTGATGGCCACGTCGGCTCCCTCGCGAGCAAACAGCACGGCCACTGAGCGACCAATCCCCGAGTCGCCGCCCGTGATGAGCGCGCACTTGCCGAGCAGCTTGCCAGCGGCCTTATAGCGGCTGCCCGCAAATTGCGGCTGGGGCTCCAATCGTTGTTCCAGTCCCGGGGGGGCGAGCTTTTGCTCGGGAAAGGGAGGACGCGGCCTGTCTGGCGGTGTGTGTTCGGATTGTCGCCGGGGGCTGGTGCGCGATGCCATGGTGAGCGACTCCTGGATGCCTTGGTAGTGTCCGCTTGCCGAACTCACGCCATCGGCGAGCAAACTCTGTACCAGCCACATCGGACCAGGGGCTCGGTTTTGCGAGAGGCAGAGAGGTGAATTGATTTGACTCCCGTCAGGGTGTAGGGTGGCGATGACACCCATTTGGAGGCTTGGCCCATTCCGTCTCGTCGGAGATCAGCAATCATGCTTCACACCATGCGGTTGGCAATTCTGGCGCTCGCATTTGCCGGCTTGGGTGCAATACCAACCGTCTCGCGCGGGGCGGTACTGGTCTATCGCGCCGAGGGCGTCGTCCGCTCGCAGCTCAATACCAGCCTGGCGGTGGGAACGCCGTTTGAAGCGATTTTCGGCTACGACACGCTGGCGCCGCAGATTCCCGGGCCGGTCGACGCCACTCAGTACGCGCTGCCCGGCTTGTATCGATTGACCATTGGTGGCGTCACGCTGCGCGACGACCAGCAGTCCAACGGCTTCATTCGTCCGTACGACTACTACAACGGCAACATCTTGCCGCCAGTGCCAATGTCGGATCTAAGCCTCGTTGCGCGTGTGGCGGCCTACGACTCGCTGGGCAACCCGATAGCGCCGGTGACCGCGTACGTCGACTTTGTCAGGCCTGGTTTTTGGCCATCCGTTTCGCTTGCGGACGTACCTCGGCTTGACACCGATTTCGACCTGGCTCTGGCTCGCATGTCGATTGCCGTGTTCCAGGGGCCCGCGCATTTCTTCGACGGGCCGAATCACGTGATGATCGGCGATCAGGTACAATTCGCCGTGACTTCCGTGACTTTGGTGCCCGAGCCGTCATCGGTCTGGCTATTGGCACTGTCCGGAGTTTGTTTGGTCGTCGGGCGTGTTTGGGCAAGCCGCCGATGACCACATCGGCGCCGCGCGACCAATGGAATTTCCGCATTTGCACCACCGAGTGACCACACGATGATTCCAGATGAAAACAGCTGGTCCGAAGTTCGACTCAATCGCCGCGCCGCGCTGGCCATGGGCGCCCTGCTCACGCCCGCCGCTGTGATG
>CAZPED010000133.1:0-7861 GCA_964585335.1 uncultured Planctomycetaceae bacterium
GCTTGTGTGTTGTTTTCACCGCCACCACCGGCATTGCCAGGTCCGCCGTCGGTGCCGTCGCCGCCGCGACCGCCCAGTCCTAGCCCTGGCGCACCGGCGGGGCCGTTGTCTCCGGGCGCGCCGAAGTCGCCATACGCGCCGGCCGCGGGCAGGCTCCCGGTAACAAAGCCTTTGCCGCCGTCACCGCCGTCGCCGCCGGCCGCGGTGTTGCTCTCGACGATCGAGTTGCGCAGCGTGAGACTGCCCGAGGCGAGGTACACGGCGCCGCCGTAGGCCGCCCCACCGTCGCCGCCGCGGACGCCTTGAATGCTGCCGGTCGTGCCGTCGAGCCCCGCCAGTCCCTCGGCGCCGATAGCCTGGTTCGAAAACAGCTGAACGTCGTCGAGCGTGACTTCCGCGCCGTCGATCAACATTCCGCCCCCAAGTGCGACGTCGCCACCGAGCAAGCCACCGTCCGTGGCGACTCCGCCGCTAATCGACAGGCTCTTGAACTGCACGGTGACCTGGGCGCCCAAGGTACCGACGATTTGAAAGATGCGGTCGTGCCAGTCGAGGACGCCCGGCGTGATCACCGTTTGCTCCTGGCCGGCGCCCTCGATGATCAGAGTCTTGTTGGCAATGCCTGGGCTGTTGTTCTCGATCAGCACGTCGCCGGCCAACAGATCGCTGAGCGTATAGAACCCTGCGGACAGCTCGAGGGTGTTGCTCGTGTCGCTGTTGCCTTGCACCGCATTGATGGCGGCCCGCAGGGTTTCGTCTCCGGGGGACACGGCCATCACGGCCAAGAGGCGCCGATCTTCGAGAGGTTCGAGCCGAAGTCGCTTCGAGTCGTACCGCAAACGACGAAAGCCTGTCAGGGGTGCGCAGCGCCGCATGTCCAAATCCTCTTGCAGCCAATCGAGACGGACTTCCCCCAGCGGGCTGGATTGTATTCCAGAATTTTTTCCGGTCAACCAAAATGCCGCGAATTTGCGAGAACGGGGTCGTCAGCCCTGCAGGAGAGAGAAAAGCTCTGCGAGATGTGGACGATAGCGCTGCCAGCGCCCCACCGAACGCGTGTGCACTGGCTCGCGCACTTGCGTCAGGCTGGCCGTACGCACGGGGCGCCGCGTCTGATGGGGCGCCAGGCATGCCGGCTCCCACGCTAGTCCGCATGCAGACACCAAGCGCCGCGCCTGGGGCTCGAATTCGCTGACCACGTCTTCGTACCGAAACGTGTGAATCGTCGCCGGGAGCGCGCGGTTCCAATGCTCCATCAGTCGATCGTACTGTTGAAAGCGACTGGCGATGTGGGCGGGCTCAAGCGTCCAACGAATGCTGCGGAAGTCGGTCATCCAGCAAGAGAGCGCCACGTCGCGCTTATCGCGCTGGGCATGAATAAACGTGGCCTTGGGGAATAGCGTGGCCAATAGTCCCAGATACAGATAGTTGTCGGGCAGCTTATCAACGATCCGTACTTTGCCGTCGGCCAGAGCCGTCAGGGCTTGCAGGTGGTTTTGCGCGAGTTGACGCAACGCCGCGCCATCGAGCTGACCGACAGCCTCGCACGGCGTGACTGACAGGCCAAGGGTTCGCGGTATCGCCTCGAAGGTTCGTCGCGCCAATTGCAGTTCGCCAGCCGCATGTACTTGCGAGTGGCTGGCTAGAATCTGCTCCAGCAGCGTAGTGCCCGAACGAGGCAAACCGAAGATGAAAATGGGGGTTTGATTGGCCGAACCTTGTGCCGACAGACGAGCGAAGAACCCGGCGTCGAATTGCGTGATCAGCTGATCGACGAAACGCTCGTGCTCGGCGGGAAAGTAAGCGCGCGACCGGGGACTGCTAGTCCTGGCCAGATCGTGCGCCTGCTGCAGCCGCTGGGCCGCCGCGGCGAAGTCTCCCTGCCCGTCGGCAACGTGGGCCAGTCCAAAGCACACGCGGGCCCGCCAGCTGTCGGACAGCTGGGGATCGTCGCAAAGTCGCTCGAGCAATTGTCGCTCGTCGGCGGTAAGGCGGCCGCGCATGAGCGTGGCCAGGCGGGCAAATGCCGCGGCCGATCGGGGAGCGACCCTTAAGGCCTGGCGATAGCGGGCCTCGGCCGCGAGTAAGTCGCCGTGCTCCTCGTGCAGGCCCCCGAGATTCAGCAGCGCGGGAACGAAGTCGGGCCGCGCTGCCAATGCCTGGTGGAAACAACTCTCGGCACTACGCAGATCGCCCTCTTCTTGAAACGCCCAGCCAAGACTCACCAGCGCGGCGGGTTGGCCCGGAGTCAATTCGAGCACGCGGCGCCAGCAGGGGATCGAAAGAGCATACTCCTCGAGTTCGTCGTAGAGCTCGGCCAACGTAGTCCAGTGCTGCGACTTGTCGGGTTCCAGCTGCGCGGCTTGCCGCAGCCAAGAGGCGGCCGCCGTGGCCTGCCCATCGGACCAGAGCAAGCGGCCCAACTGCGCATGCGACTCGGCCAGCTCGGGGTTCAATCGCAGCGCTTCCAGATACTCGCCGCGGGCCGCCACCGCGTCGCCCGACAGCCGCAACGCGTTGCCCAGGTTGTGGTGAAATGCCGCATTATCGGGCTGCAAGGTGACAGCCTGGCGGCAAAGGCCCAGCCCCGCCGTCACATCGCCGTGTTCGCTGAGCAATTGCCCGAGGTTGCTCAGCGCGGGGGCATATTGACCGTTGGCGCTGACGGCGGCCTGGAAGCATGTCAGAGCCTCGTCAGCGCGCTGCATTTCGCGCAGCAACACGCCCAGGCTGTTGTGCGCGGCGGCAAACTGCGGGTTGAGCTCGATCGCCCGGCGGAAATGCGTTTCGGCCGCGAACGGCCTGCCTTGGGCCTGGCAGACCAGGCCCAGGTTGGCCATCGCTTCGGGAAAGGCAGGCACAAGCCCCAGTGCCGCGTGAAAGCAGCCGGCCGCCCGATCGATTTGGCCCGCGGCGCGATAGGCTTCGCCCAGGTTGGCATGATATGCGGCGACGTTGGGACGCAATGTCACGGCCATGCCGATGAGGCGAATGGCATCGACATGCCCGCCTCGCTGGTGTTGCAGCACGCCCAGCAAGTGTAGCGCGTCGGCATTCTGCTGGTCGACGGCTAATAGCGCGCGATATGCCGCGTCAGCGGCTTCCCACTGGCCGGACTGGTGCAACTGGACAGCTTTGGCGAGTCCCTCGGGCATCGACTTATTCAGCGTTTTTAGGCGGTCATTTCGCGTCGACAAAGCGTTTGCCCATTCTAATTCAACCGCATGACGGAACAATCGCGCGACGAGTGCCAAGGTTGCGGGGACTATTGCGCTACTTAGAATGGCACTTGCGCTCGCGTTGTCAGTCGCCAGAGGATGATGTCAGATCACTCGATTCGATTGGGGATCCCCATGAAACTTCCTCGCCGCACGCTGTTGGCCGCTTCGTTGGGGTTGCCGGCCTCGGTGGCTGCGGGAGCTTGGATGATGACGCGCGGGCGCAGTCTGCCGGCAGCCAGCGTCACCTGGCAAACGCGCGACTCCCTAAGGACGGTCGCCGCGAACGGCCTGCCCGATCATGCCGTGGGTGAGTTTCCCAACTCGCACGATCCCGTGCCGCTGCGCCCACAGCGCCATGAGTTTCAGATGCCGCTACGACCTGAGCCGAGTGCCGCGCCGGTGCCGCTCGACATGTGGCTGTTTGGCGTGGCGATCAATGGCGTGCCGCTTGATCCCTCGGGTCCCTTCTGGCGCGCCCAGGCCGGCAGCGGTTGGCAGTTCGAGGTTCTGCACCCGGCGAACGCGGTTGCGCTGGGCATCGACGTCAATCACGCCCACACGCAAGGTCGCGGCACGTACCACTACCACGGCTTGCCGACCGGATTGCTTTGGAATCTGACACAAGCCAGACCGGCGACGATGTACCTGTTGGGCTACGCGGCCGACGGCTTTCCGATCTACGGCCCGCTGGCGCCGGCCGATCCGGCTGACCCGGCAAGCCCGCTCAAGCGGCTGCGTTCGAGTTACCGTTTGCGATCGGGCCGCCGTGGTTCGGGGCCGGGCGGGCGATACGACGGGGCGTTCGTCGAGGACTTCGAGTTTGTGGCCGGGTACGGCGACCTGGACGAGTGCAATGGCCGCCAGGGGCTGACGCCCGAGTATCCCGAGGGGACGTATTACTACGTGCTGACCGACGAATTTCCGTTCATACCACGGCAGTTTCGCGGCCAGCCCGACCGCAGCTTCGCGCACGGCCCGCCGCCCGGCATGTCACCACCGTTGCCGCCTGAGCTACGTCGCTACACCAGCGCTTAGCCGATTGAACAGCGCCCTCCGGCATCCGCACGCCTGCGCGGAAGATTGCCCTCGGCCGATTTTCTATCGATCGGTCCCCGCCAGACGGAACTCGTACCCCGTCAATCCGGCCTGCTCGACCGCGGCGACGGCTTCCTCGGTGGCGAAGATTTCCGTGATCGGCCCCAGCTGCGTGGTCTTGAAGAACAGCGGCTCGCGCGGAATCTTGGCGCGGTCGAAGACGAGGCGTTTGTAGGCCATTACCCGGCCGTCAGGGAACCGCAAAAAGTCGGATCGCGGCATGTCGACGGCGTCGAGGGTGCTCGTGACGTTGAACAAAAAGAACTGCTCGTTGCGGTTACTGAGGGCAATGGGCAGGACTTCGCCACAAGCTCCAAGAAATGAATGCAATTGATTGATCGCCCGCGCGCTCAAAACTATCGTGGCAATGGTGAGCGAGGGAAAGTCCGATATCGGCAGCAAGTTTCCCGATTCGTCGGATGTGATGAGCTCAAACGTGGGCGTTAGCCATTGGCTCTTGAGCGACTGCGGAGGGTCTGGCATGCATCGCAGGCACGTTTCGTTCGAGGCACGGAGATAAGCCTGATTGTCCCGATTGGCGAATTCGTAGATGTTCATTGTGTTTAGGGAGTTGCTTTAAGAGCAAATCGAGCAGCGCAGGCGTCCGTCATCGTCCTCAGCGGACGGTTCATTGATCGGTCCCCGCCAGGCGGAACTCGTATCCCGTCAATCCGGCCTGCTCGATCGCGGCGACGGCTTCCGCGGTGGCGAAGATTTCCGTGATCGGCCCCAGCTGCGTGGTCTTGAAGAACAGCGGCTCGCGCGGAATCTTGGCGCGGTCGAAGACGAGGCGTTTGTATTTCATGATTTCTCCATTTGGGAACCTTTGAAATTCAGATCGATCCATGTCCACGGCATCGAGGGTCAGCGTGATATTGAAGATGAAGTATGAATGACGGCTGTTGCTTAAGGCGATCGGCAATGCCTCGCCACAGGCCTCAACCAGCGACCGCAACTGTGTTATCGCACGCAAACTGAGTACGGCAACCGAAGGTAAAAACATTGCAAAATCGGCCGCTTTAAGATGGCTGCTCGTATCGTCCTGCTCGACGAGCTCCATCGTCGGCGGTACCCAGCGCGCCGTAAGTGATCGTGGTGGGTCTGGAGAGCAACGGTCCATGTCCTTGCCCAGGGCGTGTACATAGGCCGTGTCATCCGCGGTGTCGTAGTAGTACACGTGCATTGGTGTTTTTGTTAATAAATGCTTCGCGCGAATGCTCGCGATGTGATGGCGACATCATTGCGTGAGTCCGACGCGTCACGAATGTCTCGGCGCATGTGGCGTTCCTGCCAAAGGGATTTTGTGACACTGATGACCTGCTCACCAATTTGAAGTTGCAAAGGTCTGTCAAGTCACCTGGCACATTAGCCGTTGAGCTGGACCAATTTCGAGCCGTTTTCGGCGAATGATCCAGAACTACTTGCCCAGCGAGCTGCTCGATTGCCGCAAATCTAGCGCGTTGTCGGCTGGATCAGGCCATTTCGGCTCACGTTACGCCACGACTTCGCGGATCACGTTGCCGTGGACGTCGGTCAGGCGGAAGTCGCGGCCGTTGAAGCGGTAGGTGAGCCGCTCGTGGTCGAGGCCCAGGAGGTGCAGAATCGTGGCGTGCAGATCGTGCATCGTGGCCACGCCTTCGACGGCTTGCATGCCCAACTCGTCGGTGGCGCCGTGGCAGACGCCTCCTTTGGCGCCGCCGCCGGCCAGCCAGACGGTAAAGCCCTCGGGATGATGGTCGCGGCCGTCGCGGCCCGCCGAGTGCGGCGTGCGGCCGAACTCGCCGGCCCAGACGATCAGCGTTTCGTCGAACAATCCACGCTGCTTGAGATCCTGGATCAACCCGGCCAAGGCCTGGTCCGTGTCGAGGGCGTTCTTTTCGTGCCCCTTCTTCAAGTCGCCGTGCTGATCCCACGTGCCGTTGGAAGCGCCGGGAGGGCAGGTGATTTCCACGAAACGCACCCCCGACTCGATGAGCCGCCGCGCCCGCAGGCATTGGATGCCGTAGAGCCGCTTGGAAGGGACCGCCGAATCGATGCCGTACAATTTGTGCGTGGCCTCGGTTTCGCGAGCCAGGTCGAGCACGTCGGGCACAAGCGACTGCATGCGGTAGGCCGTCTCGTAATTCTGGATGGCTGATTCGACGGCGTCGTGTCCACCCAGCTCGCGCGCGAAGGCCGCGTTCTGCTCGCGCAACAGAGCCAACTTGGCTTGCTGCACGCGGGCGTCCTTGTCGGCCGGCGCAATGTTGTCGATCGGCGTGCCGTCGGCTTGCAGTAACGTGGCCTGGTGGCTGGCGGGCAGGAAGCCGCTGGAAAACGTTTCGAGCCCGCCACAGGGAACCACCCCGAAGCTGAGCACGACGAAGCCCGGCAGGTTTTGACTTTCGCTGCCCAGGCCGTAGTTGACCCACGAGCCGAGCGTGGGCCGGCCGGCGTTGTTCGAGCCCGTGTGCAGAAAGAGCACGCCGGTCGAGTGGATCGGCAGATCGGCCTTCATCGAGCGAATGACCGCCAGGTCGTCGGCGCAGCCGGCCAGGTGCGGAAACAACTCGCTGACCGGCAAGCCGGATTGCCCGTGTTGCTGGAACTTCCAAGGACTTTTCAGCCACTGCCGATTGCCGTTAGCCGTGGGATTCTTCGAGTCGGTAAAGGCCTGGCCGTCGAGCGCGTCGAGCTGGGGCTTGGGATCGAACGAATCGACGTGCGAGACACCGCCGTCCATGAAGCAAAAGATCACGTTCTTCGCTTTGGGCGCGAAATGCGGCCGCGGCGGCGCGCTTGGCGCAGCGGCCCGTGCCGTGTCGGCCAACATTCCACTCAAGGCGAGCAGCCCAAAGCCGTTGGCCGAGGCAGCGAGCAACTCGCGGCGCGTGAGCCCGCTTGTGCGGCGGCCTGGGCAGCTCGATTGCCCGGAGCGAGATCGGTTGGTCGGCATGCGTTAGCTCATCTGCTTACGGGATATAGATGAATTCGCTCAGGTTGAACACGCTATGCGCCACGTCTTTCCAAATCGCCCGGCTCGCGAGCACCTCGCTGGCGGGCACTCCGTGAAGCGTGCGCAGCTGGTCGACGGCCGTCGCGAAGCGGTCGAGCTCTTGCGAAGTGGCAGGGCGCGACAGTGCCCGCTCGAAGACGTACGCCAGGCGGTCGTGCAGCGTTGCGTCGGGGCGCGTCACCAATTGCTCGCTCCACGCGTCGGCCAGTTGTAGCACCATTGGATCGTTCAACAGCGCCAGCGCCTGGGCCGGCACATTCGTGACGTCGCGGCGTCCCTGCGTGACCTTGCCCCCCGGAAGGTTAAAGGCCGCGAGGAACTTGGGCCCTTCCATCAGGTTGTTCTTGATGTAGATGCTGCGGCGGCCGTCGCCGTCGATGGGCCCGGGAAACAGCCGGCGGTCGGCATATTCCTTTTCGCGGTAGGGCTGCACGCTGGGGCCATAGAGCGCCGGGGACAACCGGCCGGAAACCGCCAGCATGGCGTCGCGCACCGCCTCGGCCTCCATCCGCCGCGCCGGGTAGTGTTCGAGCAGGCGGTTCAGCGGGTC
>CAZPED010000134.1:0-4769 GCA_964585335.1 uncultured Planctomycetaceae bacterium
CCGGCTGCCGCTGGTGCTCAAGGGCATTTTGCATCCCGACGACGTTCGCCGAGCGATCGACGGCGGCGTCGATGCCGTGTTCTGTTCGAACCACGGCGGCCGTCAGGCCAACGGCGGCATTCCCGCGCTCGATCATCTGCCTGAGGTGGTCAAGGCGGCCGGCAACGTGCCGGTGCTGTTCGACTCGGGCATTCGCTCGGGGGCCGACGTGATCAAGGCCCTGGCCCTGGGGGCCAAGGCGGTGGGCATCGGTCGCCCTTACGCCTACGGCCTGGCGATCGGCGGCACCGCGGGCGTGCGCCACGTGCTGCGCTCGATCCTGGCCGAAGCCGACCTGATCATGGCCGTCGACGGCTACCCGGCGCTCAAGGATCTGGTACCCAGTGCGCTGCGCCGCGTAGGGTGAGTGAACCCCGCGGTGCCGTGACCATTTGCGCTAGCCGAGCGAGCGAAGCTGGTTATGGGCGATCCGTTCGCGGCTCAGGGGCAGTTCGTCCTTGGCCTGGCAAGCGACTGTACTCAACTCGGCGGCCCCCTTCGGCCGTGTTGGCACTCGAATTTGGCTTGCTCGTTTGCCGACTTTCTAGCTCTCTTGACTACGTCGCCTTTCGCGATGAATCTCGCGTGAGAAGGTAGACCAATGGGCCGAATGATCCCAAGGCCAAGGTGGCGAAAATCCAAGGCCATGGGTTGCGACCCACTGCTCTGGCGTCGCGCCATATCCAGAGCAGAACAAGCACCAAAGCAATTACCAAATCGGCAAAGACTTGGCCTGTCCCGGTCGACTGAAAGTTCGGCACGACGATACCCCAATAGCCGTGCTGATAAAGTGCGACCGCGGTGAGGCCACTGAACAGGGCGAGGATGATTACGATCAGAACGCGGTGCATGACAGGCTCCTTTCGTGTTGGCCAGCTAACTATCTGGCATCGAGGTAATGCCGTCAATTACCTTCAAGGTAATTGCCGTACGCCTTCTTTCTGATGGAATGCTGTCATGAGCGGCGCGATGAGAGATCTGCCCCATCAACTTCGGCTGGCGAGAAAAGCACGCCGGATCAGTCAACTCGATCTTTCCTTGCGCCTCGGAGTGTCGCAGCGACACGTCAGCTTCGTGGAGAGTGGCCGGGCGAGACCAAGTCGTGAATTACTCGTGGCTTGGCTGAGAGAATTGGAGCCGCCCATGGTCGTGGTGAACCAAGTATTGGCTGACGCTGGGTTTGCTCCAGTTTACACCGCAAAGACGCTATCCGATCCCGCAATGCAGCAGGCGAATCATGCGATTGAAGCAATTCTTCGCTCGCATGATCCGCTGCCCGGCTTTGTCATTGACGAGGATTGGAATTTACTACGATTCAATCGCGGCGCTCGATGGCTGGCAGTCACGTTGATGCCTTGGGCAGAGGGCATGATCGATGCCACGCCGGGTAATCTTCTCGATCTGCTTGCCCATCCCGAGGGCTTCACCAAGAATATGCTGAATCTCGACGAGGTTGGACCGGCAGCGCTGATGCACCTACGTCACGAGGCCGCGGTACGGCCTGGACTCGCGGCAAAGGTTCAGGCATTCGAGAATTTATTGAAGGAGCGTTGCGGAGGCAAGACACTGTCGACGAACTTGTCCAAGCCCACAGCGCCAATCCTGACGACGCGATACGCCACGTCGTTCGGAGAAATCTCATTGTTCAGCATGTTCACCACGTTTGGAACTCCACACGACATCACGCTTGCCTCGCTACGAATCGAGCACATGTTCGCCGCCAATGAAGCGACGCGGGCATTGATCGAATCGCAGGTCCGATAACAGTCCGCGTCTCGTCCACCATAGAGTTGGACTTCCAGCGCGAAAGACTCGTGAGGGCGGTGCCCCGGGGGCAAGCACCTGACCAGAACCGTTCCCCTCCGGCAAATCGAGGAGTTGGACCTCGGTCGAGGTGTCTGAAGGCGTCACAAGGTGACCGAAGGCGCTAAAAGTCGTGAGCCGCGGCTTCCCCGAAATGCATCGTTGTGACGATCCGCTGCGGGGGAAAACCATACGGATCCGATCTCGCGGCACACGGTAAGAGGGATCGCTCTCCGGGGCGTTTTCCGAGCCCCTGCTTTGTCAATGAATTCAGCACCCGTCGCCCGCTAATTGAGCGGAGCGGGCCTCGTCGGCCGGGGCCGCGGCACCGCCCGACTACGGCGTTTTCGCCGATCTACTCGGCATTTCACGGGGAACTGGCAATTCCTCGGAAATTATCTGGCTGCTGGCATAGGCCTTGCATTTTGGGGGCCGATCCCTCGTTGGCTTCACGCCCGACCATCGGGCGACGGAGCCTGACACCGTGCAGTCTTCGCAGCAAAGAAAGAGTAGAAAGCCATGCCGAAGTTCAAACTGGAGTACATCTGGCTCGACGGTTATCAGCCCGTGCCCAACATCCGCGGCAAAACCCTGGTCAAGGAATTTGCCAGTGAGCCGACGTTGGAAGACCTGCCGAACTGGGGCTTCGACGGCAGTTCGACCCGGCAGGCCGAGGGGCACTCGTCCGATTGCGTGCTCAAGCCCGTCGCCTGCTACCCCGATTCATCGCGCAAGAATGGCATGATCGTCATGTGCGAGGTCCTGCACCCCGACCTCACGCCGCACTCGACGAACGACCGGGCCACGATCCTCGACGACCCGGGCACCTGGTTCGGTTTCGAGCAGGAGTACTTCCTGTATAAGGATGGCCAACCGCTGGGCTTCCCGAAGGAAGGCTTTCCGAAAGAAGGCCAGGGACGTTACTACTGCGGCGTTGGTTACAGCACCATGGGTGATATCGCTCGCGAGATCGTCGAAAAACATCTCGACCTGTGCCTCGATGCCGGCATCAATCACGAAGGCATCAATGCCGAAGTGGCCAAAGGCCAATGGGAATTCCAGATCTTCGGCAAAGGCTCGAAGAAAGCCGCCGACGAAATGTGGGTTGCCCGCTACCTGCTCTGTCGCCTTTGCGAATCCTACGGGGTGGATGTGAACTTCCACTGCAAGCCGCTGGGCAACACCGACTGGAACGGCTCGGGCATGCACACCAATTTCTCCACCGAATATCTGCGCGAGGTTGGCGGCAAGGAGTACTTTGAGGCTCTGATGGCCGCCTTCGAAAAGAACACGGCCGAGCATATCCAGGTCTATGGACCGGACAATCACCTGCGCCTGACCGGCCTGCACGAGACCCAGTCGATCGACAAGTTCTCCTACGGCGTGGCCGATCGCGGAGCTTCGATTCGCGTTCCCAACAGCATGCCGAAGAAAGGCTGGAAGGGCTATCTGGAAGATCGCCGGCCCAACTCGCAGGGCGACCCGTACAAGATTGCCAGCCGCATCCTGGCGACCATCGCCACCGTGCCAATTCCGGAAACCGCCGCAATGGCAAAATAGCGCGGCGAAATAACGCCGCGAACATGCTCGCTGGCGTCTAACAAACGACCGGGCTCGAAGCCTTCTTCTCAGCACTACGGAAGCAGGCCGAGAGCCCGGTTTTTTCGTTGCTGCCCGAGTAGTCGCGTTGAGTTCTTCAACGGACCATCACGAGGAAAGCTCCGTTAAGACCAAGAGCGGGAAGAGGGCGGGAGTTCTCATCCAGGCCGCGAATCGCCACGTGCTTGCCGCGGATATCCAATTCGACGTTAAGCATGGTCGCCTCCCGGAGGTTAGAAACCGCGAAACCTGAATAAGTTCCACGTTACCCTGACCGACGGAGGCTCCCTGCTGAGTTTCAGCTAACTCAGCCCCAGCACGCGGTTCATGCGGGCGGCAATGTCGCGCAGTTCGGCCTCGCCGCCGCCGGCTACCTCGCTCGTGGCCCAACCGTGATAGCCGATCTCGTCGAGCGCCTTGAGCACTTCGGGCCAGTCCTCGTCCCCTTCGCCGATCGGCACCCACTTGTTGGCGTGGCTGTAGCCCTTGAAGTCGAACTTGAGCATCCGCTTGCCGAGCTTGCGAATCCACGTGGCCGCGGGCACCCCGTACTTCAGCATGTTGCTGCAATCGAAATAGGCGCCGACCGAGGGAGACTGAAAGTCATCGACGTACTGCACCAGTTGCTCGGGCGAGGTGATGAAGTCGTTCCAGACCACCTCGATGGCGATCTTCACGTTCGCCTCAGCGGCTTGCGGCAGCACCTTGCGCACCTCGGCTTGCGAGCGCTCGTAGCACTGCTGGTAATTCTCGGTTTTGGGATTGGTCACCTTGCCGGGCACCAGCAGCACGGTGTCGGCGCCATAAAACTTGGCATCGTCGATTGCCGTGCGCAAGGCCGCGACGCCTTTGGCCCGCACCGCCGGATCAGGATCGGAGAGGCGAATTTGCCAGTGTACCGAGTCGATCACGCCGTGAATGACGATACCCGTCTTATCGCGGGCCCGCACCGCTTCCTCGCGGTCGACATTGCCGGGGCTATCGAACTCCACGCCCTGAAAGCCGAGCGACTTGATCAGCGCGAACTTCTCTTCGATCGAAGCCCCCGGCACTTTGATCATGCCGAACTTGACGGCTTTCTTCAGCCGCGGCTCAGTCGCGGCCAGCACCGAACGCCAAGGGGCCAGCGCGCCAGCCGTGACCGCGGCGCCCGAGAGGGCCTGAAGAAACTGTCGACGATTGTTGCGCAGCGGAGCGTTAATGGCGGGGTCCCTTTCAGCAGGTGGCCGGCGGAGTGATGGTGGCCGCCATTATAACCGCGGTGTGGCGGGTAAACCACGCACCGGTGCTCGTCGTGATGGAACCGTCCCGCGCGGCGTGTTAGACTC
>CAZPED010000134.1:4869-7853 GCA_964585335.1 uncultured Planctomycetaceae bacterium
AACCACGCACCGGTGCTCGTCGTGATGGAACCGTCCCGCGCGGCGTGTTAGACTCAGAGGCCTGCCGCGCACGCCTTGCGTGCTTTGCCGCCCGTTGGCGCCCACCGTTCAGCTTTCCCGGAGTACCTGGCCATGCGGCGAATGGTTTGCACTTTGCTGCTGGTTGCGATTGTCACGAGCGGCAACAGCGCCGCAGTTGCCCAGCCGCTCCCTGGTACGCAACCCTTGGAACTGCAAGGCGACCTGGCCGATCAAATGGTCGCGGGGATCGACCGCTTCTTACTGCGCGAGCTGGCCGAGTCGGTGGGCAAGCGGCCGCGGCACTGGAAGCGCGACCTCTCGTCGGCCGAGAAGTACAACGCCTCGGTCGCTCCGAATCGGACACGATTAGCCAAGATCATCGGCGCGCACGATACCCGCCAAAGCGTCGCGGCCCTCGAATTGATTGGCAACACCGCACAAGGGGCGCTGGTGGGGCGCGGCGAGCGGATCGAGGTGTACGCGGTGCGGTGGCCCGTCGTGCGCGGCGTGACCAGCGAAGGTCTGCTGCTGGTGCCCAAAGGCGCCGCGCCCATCGCTGACGTCGTGGCGCTGCCCGATGCCGATCAAACGCCCGAGCAACTGGCCGGCCTGGTTGCCGGCATCGCGCCCGAGGCGCAGTTCGCCCGGCGGCTGGCCGAGAGCGGTTGCCGCGTGGTGATTCCAGCCCTGATCGACCGGGCCGACACGCTGTCGGTCATTGGCGCCAAGGGAACCAATCAGCCGCACCGCGAGTTCCTCTACCGGCCGGCCTTTGAGATGGGGCGCCATATCATTGGCTACGAAACGCAAAAAGTGCTGGCCGCCGTCGATTGGTTCGCGCACGAGGCGGGCAGCGCCGACCGGCCGATTGGCGTGGCCGGCTACGGCGAAGGGGGCCTGGTGGCGCTGCTAGCCGCGGCGCTCGACACCCGCATCGACGCCGCGCTGGTCAGCGGCTACTTCGACGTCCGCCAAGACGTCTGGCAAGAGCCGATCTACCGCAACGTATTCGGGCTGCTCGACCAGTTTGGCGATGCCGAGCTGGCCACGCTCGTGGCGCCGCGCTCGCTGATCGTCGAAGCTTGCCAGGGGCCCAAGGTCGATGGTCCACCGGCGCCCCACGACGGGCGCAACAATTCGGCCGCCCCCGGGCGGATCTCCTCGCCCAGCGTGGCCACGCTGCAAGGTGAACTCGATCGGGCACGCGGCTTGATCGCCGGCCTGGCCGTGCCGCACGGGATGGAACTGGTAGCCAGCCGCGAAGGCACCGGGCCGCCGGGCAGCGAGCTGGCTCTGGCCAAGCTGCTGGGCGCCCTGGGCAGCGGCGTGCAGTTGGCGCCTCTGTCGGCGCCCCCCGAAGCGCTCGTCAAGGACTTTGGGGCCGCGGCCCGCACTGCCCGGCTCTTCGAGCAAATCAAAGAAGACACGCAGGCGCTCTTGCGCGACGCGGAACTTGTGCGCGGCGAACATTGGAACAAGGCCGATCGGGCTTCGCGCGACGTGGAGAAGTGGAAAGCTTCGACCGAGGCCTACCGGCAACATTTCTATCAGGACGTGATCGGACGATTCGAGCAGCCGCTGCTGCCGGCCAACCCCCGCTCGCGCCAGGTGTACGACGAGACGCTGTACACGGGCTACGAAGTCACGCTCGACGTGTTTTCCGACGTCATGGCCTACGGCATTCTGCTCCTGCCCAAGGGCATCAAGCCCGGCGAGCGGCGGCCGGTGGTGGTCTGTCAGCATGGACTCGAAGGCCGCCCGACCGACGTGGCCGATCCGAATAAAGTGAACCCCTCGTATAACCAGTACGCTTGCCGGCTGGCCGAGCGTGGATTCATCGTCTATGCGCCGCAGAACCCGTACATCTTCACCGATCGATTTCGCTCGCTACAGCGCAAGGCCAACCCGCTGGGCAAGACGCTGTTTTCGATCATCGTGCCGCAGCACCAGCAGCTGGTCGATTGGCTGGCCACGCTGCCGCAGGTCGACGGCGAGCGCATTGCCTTCTATGGCCTGTCGTACGGCGGCAAGACGGCCATGCGCGTGCCGGCGCTGGTGACGAAGTATTGCCTGTCGATCTGCTCGGCCGACTTCAACGAGTGGATCTGGAAGAACGCTTCGACCCGTTCGCCCTACAGCTACGTGGCCACGGGCGAGTACGAGATTTTCGAATTCGACCTGGGCAACACCTACAACTATGCGGAAATGGCGGGGCTGATCGCGCCGCGGCCGTTCATGGTCGAACGCGGACACCACGACGGCGTGGCCCCCGATACCTGGGTCTCTTACGAATTCGCCAAGATTCGCCTGCTCTACGCCGACCTGAAGATTCCCGAGCGGACGACAATCGAGTATTTCGACGGCCCGCACACGATCCACGGCGTGGGCACCTTCGACTTTTTGCACCGGCACCTGAACTGGCCGCTGCAGCTGAATCGCTAGCCCGCCATTGGTGGCCGGCGACGCGCCGCCCCGCGTGGCCATTGGCGGCCGCGGGACACTGCTGTTGTAAGCACCGGCGGCGCGTCTCATACTAGACTAAAGGAGGCAGGTGCGCGCCAGGGCTGGCCGGAAGCCGGCGCGCGTTTCGCCTGCCCCCGCCGGTCTGCCGCAGTAAGAACTCAACGGTCGATTTGATGGATACTTCGCGCACTTTGGCCGACGCGCCGCTCGAGGCCGACCTGTCGGGCCGGCAACTGGCCGGCTACCGCCTGTTGCGGCGGCTGGGGCGCGGAGCCATGGCCGAAGTTTACCTGGCCGACCAGATCTCGCTCGGCCGGCAAGTCGCCGTCAAGGTGCTACGCAGCTCGCTGGCCAACGACGCCACCTACGTCCAACGCTTCGACCAGGAAGCCCGGGCAGCCGCACAACTGGTGCACGCCAACATCGTGCAGATTTACGAGGTGGGCTGCGTCGACGGCATCCACTTCATTGCCCAGGAATACGTGCAGGGGCAAAACCTG
>CAZPED010000135.1:0-7843 GCA_964585335.1 uncultured Planctomycetaceae bacterium
CGGTGCCTGGCGCCGCATCGATCTCGGCGAGGTCAACGGCCGGCCGTTCGTCAACGTCGCCAACATCGGCCTCGCCGTCGCCGTGGCCAACGAGATGGACCGCGACCTCAAGCGGCGGATCGGCATCCTGAGCTATCCCGTGGCGGCGTGGCGCGCGCTCCGGCGGCGGCGCTCGTTCGGGGTGCGGCTCGTCGCCGACGGGCCGGAGGAGCGCCTGCGCAGCATCCAGCTCGCGGTCGGCAACGGTCGGCACTATGGCGGCGGCATGGTGATCGACGAGCAGGCCCGGATCGACGACGGCATCCTGGACGTCTACAGCCTGCCGCCCCGTGGCATTTTCCGCCTCGTCCGGCTGGTGCTCTCCTTGCGCAAGGGCGCTCTCCGCCACGCGCCGGAAGCCCGGACGTTCAGCTGCCGCTCGCTCCGGGTCACGACCTCGCGGCCCCTGGACCTCACCGCCGACGGCGAGTTGGTCGGTCGCACCCCGGCCCATTTCCGCATCCTCGATGCGGCGGTACTTCACGCCGTCTTGGACGATCTCTTCCGGCGGGGCTGCCGGTTGCGCCTCGGGCGCCGGCGCGGCCTGCGCCGCCTCGCGGGCCTGCATGTCGTGCTGAATCTGCGCCTTCAGCTTCCGATACTTGAGCCCCGCGTACTCCATCCGCTCGCGCGGCTTGGCATCGGCGCCGGCCTGGTGGTCATAGGTGTCGTAGCCACCTGCGCGCAGCTTGAATTCGAGCTTCTTGCGATTCTCGGGATGCTGCAAATAGCGGTTGAAGTCGCTCACTTGTCCGTGCGTGGCCTCGTCGACGCCAATGAAGCTGATCTGCTGGGTGCGCCAATGCCCCTGCACGTCGTAGACCATCATGCCCGGTATGACGACCGTCGGCGTCATGCCGGCAATGTACTGGCCGGCCAGTTCCTGGATGCGCTGCATGTGGGCCTCGGCATCCGGAAAGCCCTCGAGGCTGTGGCTCTCGAAAACCACGTCGGAAAGGATGCCGTGAATGCGGCCCTGCATTTCGCTGGTAAAGCCTTCCATGACGGCATTGACCACGATCAGCGTGGCCACGCCCAGCGTCACGCTAATGACTGACGCCAGGGCGATGTAGCGCGTCCGCAAGTAGCGCCAGCAGAGCAGAAACTTGTACATGGCCAATCCTTTGGCTGAAGGTGATCGGGCCCGTTGGCCCGCCTGGGGGCGCTCGCCTGCCAGCTAGCGCCGTCCATCCTCCGATCGCAACAGCGGAAACAGAATCACTTCGCGAATCGATGGACTATTGGTCAGCAGCATCACCAGGCGGTCGATGCCAATGCCCAGTCCGCCCGCGGGCGGCATGCCGTGCCGCAGGGCCCGAATAAAATCGTGGTCCATCTTGGCCATCGAGTCTTCCTCGCGCTGGCCGGCCAACTGCGTGCGGAACAGTTCTTCTTGCAAGTCGGGATCGTTCAGCTCGGTGTAGGCGTTGGCCACTTCCATGCCCTGAACGATCAACTCGAACCGCTCGGCCACCGCCGGGTTCGAGGCCTTGCGCTTGGTCAAAGGGCAGATGCTGGCCGGATAGTCGAGTACGAAAATCGGCCCCACCAGCGCGTCCTCGACCTTGTGCTCGAAGACCTCGCTCTTGACGACATCCGGGTGCTTGCCCGCCGTGTCAAAGCCGATTTCTTCGGCCAGCTTGCGAATCGCCACCACGTCGTCGGCCGGCACGCCCGCATGCTCGGTGAACAGGTCGTCGTAAGTCCGCCGCGCGAAGGGGGGCGTAAAGTCGATCATCTTGTCGCCCCAGGGCAGCTGGTAGCCCTGGCCGGTGGCGCCAATCGCGTCCACGATCAGTCGCTCGGTCAGGTCCATCATCGTGCGATAGTCGCCGTAGGCCTGGTACGCCTCGAGCATCGTGAATTCGGGATTGTGCCGGGGGCTGATCCCCTCGTTACGATACACGCGCCCCAGCTCGAACACCCGCTCCATGCCGCCGACCATCAGCCGCTTGAGGTGCAACTCCAAGGCAATCCGCAAAAACAACGGCATGTCGAGCGCGTTGTGATGCGTCTTGAACGGCCGGGCCGCCGCGCCGCCGGCGATCGTGTGCAGTGTCGGCCCCTCGACTTCGACATAGCCCTGAGCGGCCAAGGTCGCCCGAATCGAAGCCACGATCTTCGTCCGGGCCAGGAACCGGGGGAGCACTCCCTCGGTGTAGGCCAGGTCCATGTAGCGCATCCGCTGGCGCAATTCCGGATCGGTCAGGCCGTGGTGCTTTTCAGGGGGCGTTTCGATCGACTTGCTCAAGAAGTGCAGCTTCTCGGCAAAGATCGTCAACTCGCCGGTCTTGGTCCGTTTCAACTCGCCGTCGACGCCGACCAGATCGCCCAGGTCAAAGCATTCGGCCAGCGCCCAGTTGTCCTCGCCCACCTGGCCGCGACCGATGAATAGCTGAATCTGGCCGGTCCAGTCGCGGATGTCGACAAAGATCAGCTTTCCTTTTTTGCGCTGCAGCACGATCCGCCCGGCGGCCCGCACCTTGGGGCCGTGCTGAGTGGGCTCGCGCTGATCGGAACCCGGCGGAATCGGTTCGACCGTGATTTGGTCTTCCAGCGAGCGGATCGTGGCGATCGGGGTGTGATCGTCAAAACGACTCCCCCAGGGATCGATGCCCAGCTCCTGAATTTTGCGCAGCTTCTCGCGGCGCGAGGCCTCGTGCATGCCAGGAGTGTCGCCAGTGGTGCTCATCGGGGGCAGCGTGTCGCCTGCGGGCCGTGGTTGGGACGTCATCGATCTTGCAATCCCTGGAAAGAATCGCAACATTCTAGAGCAATTGGAGTTGTGGTCAACGTCAGCTCCCCGGCGCGGGAGGTTAGCACGCTGGCACCCAACCCTCCGTGCAAGTTGGGACAATTCAAGCGTTTGCGCATCCAGAAAGGCCTGCTGTGGGGAAATATCTCCGTCGTGACGATAGTCCGGGGCTGTACTGCATCGAGATTCGCACCGCGAATTGGCCCGAGCTGGTGCGCTGGTACCGCGACGTGCTCGGCCTGCGCGTGCTGGTGCGCGTGGTCGACGACGGCTACGCCCTGCTCGAAGCGGGCGATAACCGCCTGGCCCTGATCTCGCGGCCCTTGGCCGGCGAACCGTCGCGGCGGATTAGCCTGGCTTTCGAGGTCATCGACATACCGGCGATTTGCGCCCGGCTCGAAAACGCCGGCTCGCCGATCACCCATCCGAAGCACGACCAGGAAGGCCTGCGCGAAGCTAACACGGTCGACCCCGACGGCAACCGCATCCGGCTGTTTGCCTGGCCCAAGGGGCGCTAAGCGTTTGGGCCCACGCTACATGGGCGACAGCACGCCCTGCGACAGCCACCACAACAGCAGCCCCCCCACGGCCAGGCGGTAGCCGATGAAGATGCCCGTGGTATGGGTTTTCAGGTACCGCAGCAAGAAGGCGATCGACAGGTAACCCACGATCGCACTGGCCAGCGTGGCCACGCCCAATGCCATAGCGTCGGCTTGCGAGCCCAGCAGGCTCTCGCGGGCCTTGTACAGTTGGTATAGCCCGGCGGCCAGCACCGAGGGGAGCGACAGCAAGAAGCTGAACCGCGCGGCAGTTTCGCGCGACATGCCGGCAAACAGCCCGGCGGTGATCGTCACCCCCGACCTCGACGACCCAGGTACCAGGGCCAGCGCCTGGGCCAGCCCCGTCACGATCGCGTCGGTCCAAGTCACGTCGGCCAGCTGCTTGGCCGCCTGACCGCGGCGCTGGCGTGCTCGCACAAGTAACTCGGCCCCTGCCAGCACGACGGCCAGGCCGATCATGGCGCCGGCCACGACGTACAACGATCGGAGCGTCGTTTCGATCGTGTCTTTGAAAAGCAGCCCGCAAACGACGATCGGCACTGTGCCGACAATCATCATCCACCCTATGCGTGCATCGAGCCCTTCGAGGGGGCGGCCGCTGACGAGCCCCCGCAACCAGGCCCGACCAATGCGTTGGATGTCTTCGCGAAAGTATGCCAGCACGGCGGCCAACGTGCCGATTTGAATCACGGCCGTGAAGGCGGCGCCCGGATCGGGCCAGCCCAGCAGGGCCGGCACCACGCGCAAGTGACCCGAACTGCTAATGGGCAGAAATTCCGTAAGGCCCTGGACGATTCCCAGGATCAGCGCTTGCAAAAGTGGCACGGCAGACCATTACCAGCAAGATGGATCGATGCGCCAGTGCCCGACGCATTGGCCGCTGCACCAATATAGCTTCTGCCGCCGGCACTGCGACGGAGCGCAAAGCGCAAGCTCACCCCTCCAGTGCGCCTTCAACTGCCGGCGGAAATCTGTCATAATGCGGGCTCCACGCCCCGCCTGCCCCTGGGGCGTGCCCTCCCTCCTTCCCGATCCATCCATCGACCCGAAAGCGCGGAGCTCACCACAGCAGCAATGTTCAAAAATCTCAATCCCGAGGCATTGGGAATCTCCAGTCGCGACAGTGAAATCATCGAACTCGTTCTGTCCAATGGCTTCAAAGGGCTCGACCTGAACCTCGTCGAGTTTGCCGCGCAAGTGCAGGCCCAAGGCCCCGCCAAAGCCGCGCGGCTGATCACCAGCGCCCGGCTGAAAATCGGCAGCTGCGAGCTGCCAGTCGATTTGGGCGCCGACGAGACCGACTACAAGGCGCAGCTCGAGCGGTTGCCGGCGCTCGTCGAGAACGTCGCCCCCCTGGGTTGCACGCGCGCCACCTACACGATCGAGGCGGGCAGCGACGCGCGGCCGTACCACGAAAACTTCGAGTTCCACCGCCGCCGCCTCGCCGAGGTGGCCGACCGGCTGGCCAAACACAGAATTCGCCTGGGCGTCGGCTTTTTCGCGCCGCTGGCCTGCCGGCGCGACAAGGCCTTCACCTTCATGCAATCGTTCGACGAGTTGCTGCTGCTGTTGCGCAGCGTGGGCCATGCCGGCGTCGGCATCGCGCTCGACACCTGGCACTGGCACCTGGGGGGCGGCAAACTCGACGCGCTCAAGGCCCTGCCGGCCGACAGCATCGTGACCGTGGCGCTGTCCGACGCGCAGCCTGGCGACAACGCGCAGGCGATTGAGTTAGCCGCGCGCCGCCTGCCCGGCGACGGCGGCGCCATCGATAACGCCGCCCTGCTGGCCGCGCTGGCCGAGGCCCGTTACGACGGCCCCGTCACGCCCCTGGCTGGCCAGGCCGCGTTGTCCGGCTTGAGCCGCGCCCAAATCGTCAAGCAAGCGGCCGCCGGACTCGACGCCGCCTGGAAAGCCGCCGGGCTGAACGCCGCCGGCAAACTGGCCACCGTGCCAGGCCGCTAACACGATCGGAGCCGGCGTGTTCCACTACGATCGCGGACTAAAGCTGACCAAGGCCGATCTGGCGATCGACTTTCGCCGGCGGCAGCCGCGGGCGTTCGTTTCGCACGCCCATGCCGATCACATGGCCCGGCACGAGTACGCGCTCTGCACTCCGGCCACGGGCGCATTGTACTGCTTCCGCTACGGGCCCCGGCCAACCCGCGAAATGCCATACGGTCAGCCGCTCGACTGGGGCGGTACGCGGCTGACCACGTTTCCGGCCGGTCATTGCCTGGGCTCGGCCATGCTGCTGGCCGAGGACGGCGACACCTCGCTGCTCTACACGGGCGATTTCAAGCTGGGACCCTCGGCCACGGCCGCAGCAGCCCAACTGCCGCGGGCCGACATCCTGATCATCGAAAGCACCTACGGCAATCCGTTCTACCGGCACCCGCCGCGCGAGCGCGTGCTCGATGAGTTGTTCACACTGGTCCGCGCCGAGCTCGCTGCCGGCCGCACGCCCGTGGTCGAAGCCTACGTGCTGGGCAAGAGCCAGGAAGTCACGCGGCTGCTCACCGCCGCCGGCTTTCCGGTATTGCAGCATCCCAAGGTCTACGAGATCAGCCAGGTCTATCGCGCTTGCGGAGTCGATCTGGGCGATTGCCACTTGTATCCCGGCCACCCGCTGCCCGGCCACGTGGTGGTGGTGCCCCCCAAGATGCACCGCGCCCACCGGTTGCCGGGCCTGAAACGCACGGCCACGTTTGCCGTCACGGGCTGGGCCATGCACGAGCGGACGCGCGACCGCCTGGGAGTCGACTACGCCGTGCCGCTCTCGGACCATGCCGACTACGACGAACTGCTCGAAGCCGTCGAACGCGTGGCGCCTAAGAAAATCTTTTGCACGCACGGGCCGGCCAGTTTTGTCGACTGCCTCCGCGAGGCCGGCCACAATGCCTTTCCGCTCGATCGCCCGCAGGCCGCGGCCGTCGCGCCCGCACAGCTGCGGCTGTTCGCGTCGTAGCCGGCGTACCTCTTGCTGGCGTCAAGCTGCTGTCCCCGCCACGGCCGGCTGTCACTACAATGACGCCGGCCCATTCGGCCGCCCCTGGCCGGATGCCCTGCCCCCACCGATTTGCCACCAGGAGCTTCTCGCGTGACGAAAGCACATCGTCGCCGTCGCCGCAAACTGTTCCGCAGGCGCACCGCGCCAGGCGCCGCGCCCGGCACGCTCGTGGCCGACCCTGCCGCGCCCAAGCCCGTGATCCGGTTGATCGCCTACGGCCCGCACGGCTGCGTCGAACGCGAGCTGCGCACCCTGGCCGAGATCAACCAGCTGCAGCAGGTGATGGCCGAGTACCCGGTCACCTGGGTCAACGTCGAAGGCTTGGGCGACGCCGAAGTCGTGTCGCGCCTCGGGCAGATCTTCGGCCTGCACCCGCTGGCGCTCGAAGACGTGCTGAACAACCATCAGCGTTCCAAGGTCGAGCAGTACGGCGACAACCTGTTCGTCGTGGCCCGCATTCTCGAAGGGGGCAACCGGCTGGAAAGTGACCAGCTCGGCATGTTCCTGGGTCCCAAGTACGTGGTCACGTTCCAACACCTGGTGGGCGATTGTCTCGACCCGGTGCGCGACCGCATTCGCCAGGGGCGCGGCATCATTCGCACTTCGGGCCCCGACTACCTCGCCTACTCGGTGCTCGATAGTGTCGTCGACTCTTACTTTCCCATTCTGGAAACCTTTGGCGAGGAGATCGAAACGCTCGAAGAAGCGATCATCGGCGAGGCCGACGGCAACATCATCGGCTCGATTCACGACGTCAAAGGCAAGCTGCTGCTGATTCGCCGCGCGGTGTGGCCGCTGCGCGAAGCGCTGCACGTGCTGGCCCGCGATCCGATCAGCGTGATCCGCGACGAAACCCGCGTGTACCTGCGCGACTGCATGGACCACACCTACCAGATGATCGACCTGCTCGAAACGTATCGCGAGTTGGCTTCGGACCTGATGGACCTGTACCACTCATCGCTCAGCAACCGCATGAACCAGGTGATGCAGGTGCTGACGGTCATCGCCACGATCTTCATTCCCCTGACGTTCATCGTGGGCGTATACGGCATGAACTTCGACACGCACATCTCGCCCTGGAACATGCCCGAGCTCCTGTGGTACTGGGGCTCCCCTTCCGTTTGGGCCGTGATGCTCACGATTGCCGGCGGTCTGCTCGTCTTCTTCCGCCGCAAAGGCTGGCTCGTGCGCCACCAGAAGATCCGCCTACATAGCGAAGAGAGCAACGGGAACGGGCATTAGACAGGCACTCGCTGGCAGGCGTCACTTCGACGCCAATGGGATCACGCCGGTCCAGTTGTCGGGGGGCGTGCGATTGTGCTGGGCGATGAATACGGTGAGAAAGTCCTTCACGCGGTCATCGGCCGGCACCCGGTGCAGCCGATCGAACGCCTGGCTCCAGCGGCCGGCAATCAAATCGTCGAGCGCTTGCTCGTAATCGGCAATGTTCTGATTCGGCAGCGTCGGGTCTTCACTCTC
>CAZPED010000136.1:0-7789 GCA_964585335.1 uncultured Planctomycetaceae bacterium
CGAAGAGTCCCACGCGCAATGGTCTCATAACCGGGGCAGTTCGCAACCAGGTCATAGCTGCCTGCAGGCGGCTGGCGAGCAAGTCGATGTCGAAGACCTTTTCGCGGTCGTCTTCCTCGTCCTCGCCCAGCAAGTCCATCAGCAGCGTGCCAATGCCCGCTTCTTGCAAGCTTTCAGCCACGAATTGATTCCGCGGACTATGGCGGCTACTGCCGCTTCCGTGGGCGAAAACGACCAGGGATTGGCACCCCTCGGGCAAACAGAGAGTTCCCGATAGTTGCCTGTGGTCGACGGGGATGCTTACCTCTCTCTGAACGGGCTTGGTCTGGACGTAACGGGCCATGATTTCATCCTCCAGCCGCGCGTGCCACCAAATCGTCGCCGCGGCAAAGGTGCAAGTCTTGGGCCTCAAGAGCGACCCTCCGGGCAAGCGAGGGCCACTGTCGTCCTAATATGCCTATCCAATGGCGGCACTCTGGGGCGATAGCCGGTCGGGAATCACGACCGATCGAGCGGGGTCGCACATTCGGCGCGCTCTTGGGCGCGCGGAACCTGTTGCTTGAACACGGCGTGGTTGGCAGAAGTAGCCCGCGATGCGGGCGATTGGCGGTGGCGATGCCCGGCTTCGCTGCTTGGCACGGCAAATGCTTTTACGACCGGGCGGCGAGGAACACCTCGCGGGCAAGCAAATTCTCAAACGCTAGCAGGCAGCGACCACGATGAGCGTGACTTTGGAATCTCTGGCCATGAATCCCGAAACGTTGCAGTCGGCGCGGGATGTCGTGGAGCGCATGGCGTACTTTCATTGGCTCGATGCTGGATGCCCCGGCGATCAAGCGCTCGATTGCTGGCTGGCGGCCGAACGAGACTGGATCGAGCGATTTTACGTGCCCAGCCGAAAGTGCGAACTGGCCAGCCCACACTCGGGGCCCGGCGCGTCGGTCCGCAAGTCGAGCTGCAAGTGCGGCTGCAAGCACGCCGTTGCGTAGCAGCGTCGTTAGCTGGCCGGGCCAGGCGAAACCTGAAAACATCGGCACTCTCGAACCCAAGGAGACTGACGTGGCCACCGCGACACACGAATCAATGCATCAGGACCACACCAGGTGGATGAGCGACAATGACATGTGGCGCTGCGACATTAGCGCCTGGCAGCAAGAACTGAAAGCCGCCGTTGCGCAGCTCAAAGAGGTCGAGACCGCGCTTAAGGAACATGAAAAGGCTTTGCAAACCCACGCCGCGGCCATTCGGCTCCGCGAGCAGGAGCTCAAAGCTCACGAGCATGCGCTGGCCGAGTACGAACGTGGCGCGACAGGTGTCGATCTCTCGGGGCTGGCCAAAATTCACGAAAAAGAGGCGGGCCGCCACGCCCAGCAGCAAGGGGCGCACGAGCGGGTGAAGCATTACCACCACAACCTTGCCGCGCAGGTGAGTCAATTGCGTAAGGCGCTCGGCAAGGCCGAGTGACGAGCCGCTTGCTCCGATTCCGCCATCAAGCCGCGGCGCGGTCGACGCGGTACGTTGGCAATCTCAGCCACCAAGCCTGCTAATGGCCCCTGCCAGCAGTGGAGCGATTCGCACGATTTCGATTCGGCCGTGTTGCGGCGGCGGTACGCTGTCGGTCGTGGCCAGGCGGTCGAGGGGAGCCGACAAGAGCCGCTCGATTGCTCCCGGCGACATGACCGCGTGGGTCACGGCGGCGAAAATGTGCTCAGCGCCCCCTCGCTTAAGCGCTTCGGCGGCGGCCACCAGCGTGCGCCCCGTGCTGGCCATGTCGTCGATCACCAGGCAGTCGCGCCCGCGCACGTCGCCCACAAGCTGCGTCACGGTGGCTACGTCCGCGCTGTGGCGGTGCTTAGCGATGACGGCCAGCGGCGTGCCCAACGCCAGCGCATAACGCTGGGCACGCTTCAGTCCGCCGGCGTCGGGCGATACGACGGTGAGGTCCCTGGTGGCCCAGCCGCGAACGACCGGAAGAAACGCCTCGTCGGCCTGCAACAGAGTTGTGGGCATCAAAAAGGCGCTTTCGAGCGCCGGCGAGTGGAGATCGAGCGTGACGAGATGATCGATCTCCACGGCTGCCAGCAGCCGGGCCGCCACTTGTGCCGAGCGGGCTTCGCCGAGGTGACCGCGCTGGTCCTGCCGGGCATAGCCGAAATAGGGAACAACGGCCACAATGCGGGCTGCCGAGGCTGCCCGGGCGGCGTCGGCCAATAGCGCCAGCGCCATCAGGTGTTCGTCGACGCTGGGGCAAGTCGGCTGCACGATTACGACGGTCTGGCCGGCAACGTCGCCCAGAATCTGCACGCGAGCCTCGCCATCGGCAAAAGCTCGGATTTCGGCCGGCGTCAGCGGAATAGACAATTCGCGGGCCAACTCTTCGGCCAGCGCTGGGTGGGCGTTCCCAGAAACCAGCGCCAAGTGCCGCGACATGGCCGGTCCGTCCTATTTGGGTCGACGGGGAGAAACCCGAGCAGCCAGGGCGGGCTCGACCGCTGGCACCACCAGACGATCGATCACGCGCTGGACGCCCGCCACGTGGCGGCACAGCTCAACGGCCAGCTGACGTTCGTGAAAGCTGGGCACGCAGCCCGCAAGTATCAGGTTGTCGCCGTCGAGGGTGACGTCCAAGCTCCTCAAGCTCATAAAATGCTGGGAATCCAACACCTGTCTGACGCGGTGGCAAAGCTCGGTTGGCGTAACAGAGTCGGGGCAGAACATGGCAATCGTCTCGCGGAAGAAATGGGGAGACACACCCCACCTGGGTGCATTAATCGTGCCACTCGTTAGAGAATGCCGTGGCCGGCGTGTTGAAGCCTGACAAGTTCGGTGCCCGATGCCGTTGGTGGCGAGCCGGGGAGTAACGTCGAACGCACCTTCGTGCGGACCGGCACAGCCGCTCAGGCAATTCAGCACAGTCGCCGGGGGCGTTACTGCGCGCTCGTTGGCAACGCACGAATCTAGAACCCTCGTGAGTGCGGCGTTTTAAACACACCCAGCCATCCGGCCAGGCAACTTACGAGCCAGTGTGGCATGGTGCGTGCACCAGTGCCATCGGCAGTCGTGCGATTTCTCCAATTCCTGCATCCGGAGTTTCGATCATGTTTCGCGATCGAGAAGATGCAGCCCACCAGTTGGCACACACTCTCGGCGAATTGGCGGCGAGCCATCCGCTGGTGTTGGCGATTCCGCGGGGAGGCGTGATCACCGGAAGCTTGCTGGCCCAGGAACTTGGCGGCGATCTCGACGTAGTGCTTTCCCGTAAGCTTCGTGCGCCGAACCAGCCAGAATTGGCCATCGGCGCAATCTCCGAGGATGGCCAGGTGCATTTGAATCAAGCGGCAGCCCGGGCGGCCGGAGTTACCCGCGAGTATCTCGACCAGGAGCAGCGGTACCAGCTGTCCGAGATCGCTCGCCGCAAACTGCTGTTCCGCGCCGTGCGACCGGAAGTCGCCGTCAGGGGGCGAACCGTCATCGTCACCGACGACGGAATTGCCACGGGCTCGACGATGCTGGCGGCGCTCGAGACAGTGCGGCCGCAACGGCCGGCACAACTCATTGTGGCGGTGCCAGTGGCGCCGGCCGACCGCCTGGCCGAGTTCCGCGGCCGCTGCGATCGAGTGGTGTGCCTCCACTCGCCCCTCGAGTTCTGGGCCGTCGGACAGTTCTACCAGGACTTTCCCACGGTCGAGGACGAAGAGGTTGTGCGGATTCTGCGGCGATGCGCCTCCGCAAGCCCTGCGACGCCCCGCGCCTCTGGTGGCATGTTCGCGGGCGATAACTGATTAACCACCGAACCCACAGGCCCAGCCATGAAACTTCCTCCGCAGATCAGCTTTCACAATCTCGACCGCAGCGAGTCGATCGAGGGTCGAATCATCGACGAGGCAAGCCAGCTCGACGAGTTTTGCGGTCGCATCATGAGCTGTCGAGTGGTTGTCGACATGCTGCACCGCCGGCATGCGACGGGCAATCTTTATCAGGTCCGGCTCGATATCAAAGTACCTGGCGAGGAAATCGCCGTTACTGGCGAACCCACCACGCACGACCCGTATTACGAGGACGTGAATGTCGCGATCCGAGACGCTTTCAGCGCGGCGGCGCGCAAGCTGGACGAGTACACGCGACGCGAGCGACGCGACGTCAAGCAGCACTCGCCCGCGCCGCATGGTCGCGTGAGCAAGCTATTCGCCGAAAGTGGCTACGGCTTCATCGAGACACCCGATGGGGGCCAGGTATATTTCCACGCCAACAGCGTGCTGGGGGACAAATTTCACCATTTGACGATTGGCACCGAAGTGGCCTTTGCCGAAGAGCTGGGCGATCGCGGCCAACAGGCCAGCTCGGTGCGGGTTCTGCGAAGCCAGCATCAACTTGCCTAGGTGTTTGCCGGATGGGATTGCCCGCGGCACACTCGGCCGCCGGCATCCCCCGAGGTCCGAAACGTTTTTGGTTCGTTCACAGGAGGGAACTGTCATGACACTCGCGGCGGAAAAAGAGTTCAAACACATTGGCGAAACGATGGGTTGCGCCGATCATGACCACGACCTGATCCAGGATCTGAGCAAGCGACTCGATGCGCTGTGGCGGTTTGACCAGTACATTGCCAATGCCGAGGGCAAGCCGACTATTCAGGCGCTGTGGCGCAAGTTGAAAAAGCAAGAACAGGAAACCGTTAAGGAAATCAAGAGCCTGATCGCCGAGGAGATCAAGGCCAAGTGCTTTTAGATCGCTGCCGCGGCGAGGCTCTAACCGCGCCGCAGCAAACGGCGGAATTGCGCCAAGGAGCGCGTATTGGCGATGTCCTTGCTCTCTAGCCCCGCGCGGCGAGCCTGAAACACGGCATACTGCATGAACCGCAGCTCGTCGACCGAATGGGCATCGGTGTTGAGGACCAAGGAAACGCCACGCTCCTTGGCGGCCGCCGCCGCGATCTCGTCCAGGTCGAGCCGGCTGGGCTGGCCGTTGATCTCCAGCAGACAGCCGAAATCGGCCGCGGCCTTGAAAACGTCATCCAGCCGAACCGGGTACGGCTTTCGTTTGCCGATCAAACGCCCCGTCGGATGTCCGATGGCATCGACGTACGGATTCGAAATGGCATTCAAGATGCGGCGAGTAAGCTGCTTCTCCGATTGGTTTTGACCGTAGTGGATCGACGCCAACACCCAATCGGCCTCGGCCAGCACGGCATCGGGCAGGTCGAGCTTGCCGTTTTCCAGGATGTCGAGCTCGACGCCCCGCAGCACCGTGATGCCGCGTACGCTTTTTGCGGCCCGCTCGATATTGGCCCAGTGAGTCCGCAGCCTGCGGCTATCGAGTCCTTTGGCCATGGTTACCCGCTTGGAGTGGTCAGTAATGGCGATGTATTGGTACCCGCGTTGTTTGGCTGCGCGAATCATTTCTTCAATTGTCGAGCGCCCGTCGGTGGCCGTGGTGTGCACGTGCAGATCGCCACGGATCTCGCCCAGTTCGACGAGCGTGGGCAATTTGCCTTCCCTGGCCAGGTCGAGTTCCTGGCGCCCTTCGCGCAGCTCGGGCGGAATCCAAGGCAGACCCACCGTGCGATAGACTTCAGCTTCGCTACGGCCGGCGATCCGGCGCGAACCGCGGAATACCCCGTACTCGTTGATCTTAAGTCCCCGGTCGATGCCCAGTCGGCGGACGAGAATGTTGTGCTGCTTCGAACCCGTGAAGTAAAGCAAGGCGGCGCCAAACGACATGCGGGGCACAGCCCGCAAATCCAATTGCAGGCCATTGCGCAGCAGCACCGACGCTTTGGTCTCGCCCCGGGCAAGTACGCGAGCGACGCCTTCGAACTCGGCTAGTCGACGCATGACTCGATCGGCGTTGTTGCAGGCGACGAGGATGTCGAGATCGCCGACCGTTTCCTTGCGGCGGCGATAACTTCCGGCCATCTCGATCTCGAAGACGCCCTGGCAATCTTTGAGGTGCCACACGATCGCCTCGGCGTATGGCTGCGCATCGGCCAGGTACATTCGCCGGCTCGTCTCCGAAAGCCCCTCGATGGCCTTGAGCAGATTAGCTTCCGATTTGACGCCAAACCCCTTCAATTTGCTGATCGCGTGCTGCTGGGCCGCCCGGCGCAGGTCGTCGACCGAATGAATCTTGAGCTGCTGGTGCAGCAGCACGGCCCGCTTGGGACCACACCCGGGCAAGGCCATCAGCTGGCGAAGTCCCGCGGGCACTTGCCGACAAAGTTGTTTGCGGAGCGGCAGGTCGCCCGTCTTGATGATTGTCGTGATCTTGCCCGCCAGGTCGGTCCCGATGCCGGCCAGCTCGGTCAGTTGTTCAGGATTCTTCGCGATGATCGTGGCCAGCGGCACGGCCAGGTCGCGCACCGTGACCGCCGCGCGCCGGTAGGCCCGCACGCGGAAGGGGTTCTCAGCTTGCAGTTCCAGCAGATCGGCAACTTCGTCAAAGATTTGCGCGACTTCGGGATTCTCCATGGCTCACCGGCCCCTAAGGGGCGTGACGTCGGCCGCGGGTCGACCGCTTGTAAAGTTCGTAGACTTCCTGCGACGTGGTGGCCTGCTGCGCCGACTTGTCGTCGCGCCAGTGAAGGAACCGGGGAAATCGCAGCGCCAGACCGCCTCGCTTTACGGTTGCATGTGCCGCGGCATGCGTCGGACTGACGGTCAGCTGGGCCCCCGTGACTTCGATCACCAGGGCAGGGCGAAACCAGACGTCGGCCTTCATGCCCGTGTCGACCCGTGGATGAGGTGTTGCAATCTGATACGGCCGCAGCAGCTTGGGCAGCTCCGACAGCTGACGATCGGTGAAGCCGGCGCCCACTTTGGTCAGGCTCTCATAGCGATTTGTCGTGGGATTGAAGGTTGCTACTAGCAGCGAGCCGTATTTGCCGGCCCGCGCGCCGCGTCCCACAATCGCGCCCACGACCGCCAGATCGAACGTATCGGCGAGCTGCTGGCAGTATTCCTTCTTGTATTTCATCCAGTGCCAACCGCGCAGGCCAGCTTCGTAATGGCTGTGGGCATCCTTGACCATCACGCCTTCAGCGCCACGGTGGGTTACGTCGTCGAAAAAGTCGCGCATCTCGGCGACCTTGTCGGTGGCAACGAAATCGGCCCAGGCGACGGCCTGGCTGGGACGCAGGCAACGTCGCAGCGACTTTTTGCGCTCGGTCAACGGCTGGTCGAGCAGCGATTTTCCGTCGAGATGCAGCATGTCGAACAAGAAACAGCACACCGGCACCTTGGCCTGGTATTTTTCGACGTCGTGGACCCGGCGGCGGTGCATCAAGGTTTGAAAGTCGCGCAGTGCGCCCGTTCGCGGATCGACGGCGATCAGCTCCCCTTCGACAATTGCCGAACGACCGAGAAAGCCGGCGCGCAAGCCTGCGGACACTTCGGGGTACTGACGCGTGATGTCGGTTTGCCGGCGCGAGAAGAGCGTGACCTGGCCGCCGCGTTTGACATGTGCCTGCACCCGCTCGCCGTCGTACTTGAACTCGACGTGTACCGGCCCCGAGGCATGCTCGTACACCTCGCGCAGATCCTTGATGCGCTGGGCAAGCATCATTCGCACGGGCTTGCCGACCACTGGGCGCACACGTTGCAAGCGGTCGACGCCCGATCGCAGCGCCAGCTCGACGACCTGGCCGAAATCGGACAGCACATTGAAAGCGTGCTCGAACACGTCTTTTTTTGCCTTGGAACCGGTCACGGCGACGGCCAGCCCCTTGAGCAGGGTCATTTCGGCCACGCCCAGCCGTAGCTTACCCAGCACGATGCGCACCACGTAGCGTGCCTCG
>CAZPED010000137.1:0-7722 GCA_964585335.1 uncultured Planctomycetaceae bacterium
GTGGTCGGAGGCGGCTTTCGAGGCCGAATAGGGCGAATTGGGCGCGTAGGGCGTTGATTCGCTGAAGCGGCCCGTCGGCCCCAGCGAGCCGTAGACCTCGTCGGTCGAGACGTGCAAAAACCGGAACGCCTGGCGCGCCGCCTCGGGCAGCGCCGACCAATATGCGCGCGTCGCCTGCAACAGCTCAAAGGTGCCGTTGACGTTGGTCTCGACGAACGTGGCGGGCGCGTCGATCGACCGATCGACGTGCGACTCGGCCGCCAGGTTGATCACGGCCCACGGCTGGTGCTGCCGCAGCAACTCGGCCACCAGCCGGGCGTCACCAATGTCGCCATGGACGAAAACGTGACGGGGGTTGGAGGCCACTTCCGCCAGCGAGTCGAGGTTGCCGGCATAGGTCAGCTTGTCGAGGTTGACCACGCGAAAGCGCGGATTGGCCAGCAATTGCCGCACCAGGCAACTGCCGATGAAACCCGCGCCGCCGGTGATCAGGAGCGTTTGCATGAAAGCTGTGAGCGATACCCAGGGCCGGTCCGTTAGCGTGCCAGTGCGCGAGCCTGCGCTGATTCTATCGGCGCGGGCGACGCCCTTGAAGTGCAAGGTACGCGGGCGAATGGGAGGCGCCGACACAGCGGTGCTGGCTGCAATGGGCCGGCGAGAATGTTAAGATTCAGTGCCCCCGTGAGGTCAAGATGCCGGCGCCGCCCCAGTTTCGGCCCAATCCACGGACCCTTTGAGAACTTGCCATGCAAGCCACGGCCATCGACACTGCCGCGCGGTTCCACCTGTCGCTGAATGTCGACGCGTTGGAGCCGATGATCGACTTTCTGACCGCGATGCTGGGTTGCGCGCCCAAGAAGCGGCATGCCGACTACGCCAAATTCGAGCCCGATGAACTGCCGCTGGTGCTATCGCTCGAACCGCGCCGCACGCCCGCCAGCAGCGGCAACGGCATCGCCGGCAATGGGGCCGTCAACCACCTGGGCTTTCGCGTGAGCGATGCGGTAGCGCTCGTTGAAGTGCAAAAGCGACTCGAAGCGGCAGGCTTTTCGACGCTCCGCGAAGACGGTGTCGAATGCTGCTATGCCCGGCAAACGAAGTTTTGGGTTCGCGACCCCGAGGGCAATCTCTGGGAGATCTACGTGCTCGAAGCGGACATCGCCCAGCGCGGCGCGGGCCGGGCGCGGCTGGACGTGGTCTCGCGCGACGAACTGGCGGCAAAACCTGCCGCCGCGATCTCTGAAACGCAGAGCTCGGCTCGACCCACGACCTGGGTGCATCGCCTGGACGAGGACTTTCCCGCGGCGCTCGACGCCGGCTCGTGCGACGAGATTCATTTGCAAGGCACATTCAACAGCCAGCGGTTTGGCGCTGCCGCCGACGAGCTGATGGCAAGAGCGTTTCGTGGACTGCGCGATGGCGGTAAGCTGCTGGTACACGCACTGACGACCGACCGCGCGCTGGCGGTGGCGCCCCGATTGCCCGGCCCGGCGGCCGTGGTCACGTACGTGCCCATGGACGAAACGTTGACGCGGGCGGCCGAAGCAGCCGGGTTCGTGGCGGTGCAGTTGGGCAAGTTCAGCGATCAGCCCTGCTTCGAATCGGCAGGCGTGCCGATGCGCGAGCTACAGCTGATTGCCTGGAAACCCGCCGCGGCGGCCGGCCAACCAACCGGGGCGGTCGTATACCGGGGGCCATTGGCCGTGGTTTCCGATGGGCAGGGGCACGTGTTCGAGCGAGGTCGCCGCACGGCTGTCGACGCCGCCACGCACGCCTGGCTGAAACGACACGTCGCCGAGCAATTCGCGTTTCTCGACGACGGCGCTTGTGGCGGGGGCGGCTGCAACGGCTAGTTCGCCCTGAGCGGATCGTCAGCGGGGGCGAATGACTCGAATCACCAGGTCATCGAGCCACGACTCGTCCGACTCGAGCCAGGTGTCTAACTCTTGAGCGATGGCGTGCCAGCGCGCCGTGGCTTGGCCGGCCGCATCCCCACGAACCGCGGTTGACGCCAGGCTTTGCGTCGGCGAGCTATCCGCGGGCGTCGCCAGCATGGGGCGCATGCTCGTTTGCTCCAAGGGCCACACGGGCGCGACGATGATTGCGCTCGATGCCACGGCTTGCAGGCCGTCGTCCTCACCGCTGGCCTGGAGCTCGGCAACCTGCGGCGCGGCCGGTGGGCTGCCGATGTTCAGGAACCGCACCACGTTGCCGATGTTGGTGGAATTGTTGCGGGCAAATAGCGAGTCGGTCACGTTCACCGCTCCGTCGCGGTTGTAGTCGAAGACGTTCGTGACGGGAATGTTATTGAACACCGACTGCGGATTGTTGCGGGCTCCCAACTCGTCAGTTGTGTTTACAGTCGCCTGAGTTGTCGAATCGCCCAAGCCGGAGTCGGCCGGTGCATTGCCGAAGAAGAAGATGTCCGAGCTGGGCAGGCCGGTGTTGGCATTGTTGCCGCCGGCGGCGTCGTTGCCCTTGAAAACGATTTCCAACCATTTCTTCTGGATGGCGCCGTCGGCCCAGGTCAACTCGACGCGGTCGGCGCCGCGGTAGCCGGCGCCGGTGCGCACCGTGACGGTCGTGGGAACGGGCGCTGTGGTCCAGGTGCTGGGCGTGTTGTTATTGCCCACTTTGAAGATGAAATCGCTGGCGGTAATCGTGCCGTGCGGACCTGCCAGGTCGATGATGATGCCGTTGATGCCCTTGGTGTAGCTCGACACGTTGGCAAACGTGGCCGGTCCGGCGCCAGGCAGCAGGGCCACTTTGTCGGTGGCGATCGCGGCATCGTCGGCGGCGCCCGCTGCGGTGTTGTTGCCGTCGTAGCGCGAGTTGTTGTAGAACAGCCGCCGCGTTACGTCGAGATTCGCGACGCGCGTCAGCGTCACGTCGTTTCCGGTGCCCCCCGTATACGACAGGCGGAACGGCAAACCGCTGATCGTGTAAATATCTCCCTCCGGAGAATTGGCAAACGTGCCGACCACCGGGTCGACGCCGTCGTTATTGATGATGACGAACGACTCGCCGATCGTGGGTGCATAAGTGCGGGCAATATTCAGCGTGCCCCCCAGCGTTACCGTGCCCTGCACGCTTAGCTGGTCGTACTGCGTGCCAGTGGCGGCACCATTGATGTCGACATTCAACGAGCCGCCGGAAGTTTGCGCGTAGCCGCCCAAAATCGAGATCGCGCCGGCCGAGGTTGAAGGAAACGTGTAGGGGGCAACGAGCGCGGCGTTGGTCAGCTGCGCGCCGATCGTGCCCGTGCCCACCAGCGTGCTGGTCGTGCCTAGCTGCAGCGAGTTGCCGGTAATCGTGCCGCCGGTCGACAGCGAAGCTCCCACGCCCACCAGCGAAACGGGCGATGCACCAAACTGGACCTGACCACTATTGGACGCGGCGATCGAACTTTGCACGGTCACGTCGTTCCAAGTGGTCAGCGCGGCCACGTCGACAACGCTGCCCACCCCGTCGGCATTCAAATTCAGGTCCCGGGCCGTGGAAGTCGTCAGGCCGTCGAGCTCGACCTTGCCGCCGCTGTTGGCGTTGACGTAGAGCGTGCCGAGCAAGCCGGTTATCGAGGTGATCGCCGTCAGATCGAGCCGAGCACCCGCGCCCGAGGCCTGAAACGTCAGCCCCAGGTTGTCGGCGACCGAAAAGCTCGTGACCGACGGCAACGTGAGCACGCTGCCCGTGCCCGAGACGCCGAGGGCTGTGCGGTTGACGTTCGTCAGCGCAGGGAAAGTGGCCGACATGTCGGCGACGCCGATCGACGAACCATTGATCGTCGTCAGTTGCGGCACGTTCACGGCGCCGCCGGAGGTCAGCTGCAGCGAGCTTTGATCCGTCACGTCGTTCCAGGCTGGCAGCACTGCCAGGTTTATCAGGCTGCCGCTGCCCGTGGACGTCAGGTTGACGTCGCGGGCGGTGAGCGTCGTCAGTCCATCGAGCTCGATCGTGCCGCCAGACGCTGCCGTGGCATACAGGCTGCCGATGCTGCCGGTGATCGAGGTGATCGAGGAAAAATCGAGTTTCGCACCCGTGCCGGTGGCCTGAAACGAGATGCCGATATTGTCGGCCACCGAATACGACGTGACCGACGGCAACGCCAGCACCGAGCCGGCGCCACTGGCCGTAAAATACGAGCGGTCGATGTTGGTGATCGCCGGGTAGGTCGCCGACGCATTGGAAAGCCCAATGCCCGAGCCGTGCAGGGCCGTGAGCAGCGGCATCGATACGCTAGCCGAGTTGTTGATTTGCAATGAGCTCTGATCGGTCACGTCATCCCATTGGGGCAAGACGGCCAGGTCGATCAGGCTTCCGGCGCCATCGGCGGTCATGTTCACGTCGCGTGCGTTCAGCGTGGTGAGTGTGTCGAGTTCGACCTCGGCGCCCGACTGGGCGTAGACGTACAAGCTGCCCAGGCTGCCCGTGATCGAAGTCAGGCCGGTCAAATCGAGCTTGGCCCCCGCACCGTTGGCCTGGAATGTTTCGCCCAGATTGTCGGCCACTGCATACGAAGTGACCGAAGGCAGCGCGAGCAGGCTGCCAGCGCCGCTGACATACAGCGAGGAACGATTCACGTTGGTCAGGTGTGGAAACGTGGCCGAACCGTTCGTCACCCCCAAGCCCGATCCGTTCATCGTGGCCAGCAGCGGAATCTGTGCCGTGGCGCCATTGCTCAGTTGCAGAAAGCTTTGACTCGTGGTGTCGGTCCAACTGGTGAGAGTCGCCAGGTCAATCACGCTGCCGGAGCCGTCGCCGTTAAAGTTTACGTCGCGGGCCGTTAGCGTGGTCAGCGTGTCGAGCTCCACTTCCGCACCCGCCAGTGCGTTGATATACATGCTGCCCAAGCTACCCGTCATTGCGGTCAGCCCGGTCAAATCGAGCTTGGCCCCCGCGCCGCTGGCCTGGAATGTCGCGCCGAGATTGTCGGCGACGGAGTAGCTCGCCACGGAGGGGAGCGCCAGCAGGCTGCCGGCTCCGCTCACACTCAGCACCGAGCGGTCGATGTTGGTAAGCGCCGTGTAAGTGGCCGAGCCATTGGTCACACCGATGCCCGCGCCATGTATCGTGGTTAACAGGGGGATCTGGGCGGTCGCGCCGTTGTTGAGTTGCAAGAAGCTCTGGCTCGACGCATCGTCCCAGCTCGCCAGAGCGGACAGGTCCAGAATGCTGGCCGCGCCGTCGACCGTGAAGTTCACGTCGCGGGCCGTCAGCGTCGTCAGTCCATCCAGTTCGATTTTGGCACCCCCCGTGGCGTCGACGTACATGGCGCCCAAGGAACCGGTCAAGGACGTGATGCTTGATAGATCGAGCTTGGCGCCGCTGCCGTTGGCCTGCCAGGTCTGACCGATCGAGGCGCCAAGCGTGTAAGACGTGATCGACGGCAGCGTGAGCACGCTGCCGGTGCCCGTGGCAGACAAACCCGAGCGTGTAATGTCGGTCAACTGCGGCAACGCTGCTGACATATTGGCCACGGCCAGGGTGCCGCCGCGAAAGACCGACAGATTGGGCATCGTCACGGTGCCGCCGTTGGCAAGCAGCAGCGAGCTCAGGCTGGTCGCGTCGTCCCAATTGGTCAGGGCCGACAGATTGACGCTGCTACCTGCGCCGTCGGACGTCAGGTTGAAGTCGCGGGCAGTCAGTGAGGAAATCGAGCTGAGCACCACCTGTCCGCCCGCTTGGGCATTGACGTAAAATGCGCCGTTAGCGCTTAGGACCGAAGAGACGCCCGACAAATCAACCTTGCTGCCGGCGCCGCTGGCTTGGATCGTCACCCCGGAATTGCCGGCGTCGATTGAATTTGCCAATGCAAGGTTCAACTTTCCGCCGGCGCTGGCATATAAGTTGGACTGGCTAAGCGAAGTGGATCCGAAGGATTCGAGCGTGGACGACGTGCCGGATACGCCCAGCGAGGCGCCCGTCATCGTCAGCGTGCCGACGATCGTCGAAGCGCCGCTGGTCACCGTCAGCGAGCCTCCGGAGATAGTCAGGCTTTCGTTGCAGATCAGGTTGGCGACCGTGTCGTTGCCCGAGGAGTGCACAACCGTGATATTTCCCGGCACGCTGATGAGCACGTCGTCGGTTGCCCCCGGCAGGGCGTTAGTGCTCCAGTTGAGCGGATCGTTCCAATGGACGCCGTCGCCGCCGCCGTCCCAACTGACGGTCAACATTCGCCGAATTTCCAGCGGCTCGAGGCGCAAGCGACCGGCAGGCCAAGTGCTTTGAGCGCGAGGGCGAGGGGCAGACATACTGCGCGAGCGACGACGCACGACCGATGACCAAAGTCCCATGGTTGAAGCCTCTCGTGTGGTCGGTGGTAACTGAACTTCGCCGACTGCCGCGCCCCTCGGTGTGTTCGAGGGCTCATTAGAGCCCCCGACCACGAATTTGCAACGAAACGCCGCCGAATTCGCCGCGCTGCCGGCAAAACGGGCAGGAGCCGAAGCGAGCGTTTAAGACGCACCAGTCAGCTTTGATGCGATGCCGTCTGGCATCGCCGAGACGTGTGAAAACTGCGAGCTCACCGCTGGCAGAAATGCTGGTTTCTGCCCTCGCGAAGCGAGCCGTTGGTGCTCAGACGCTGCCGCGGACTGGTTAGTTCCCGCGCGGCGAGTAATTTTGTCGCGCGGGGCGACAGCGCTCTGCGGCGCAGTGAACGCTGCCCCTTGAGCGGCCGTGCCTGGCGTGGGCCGCTATTGCGCACGACCTCGCGCGGGGAACCCACGTGCGCGGCCGTGCACTTCGTTGAGGTTTAGAGAGACAAGAAGTGCCAACGTCGCTTAGACGCGGCCACGCTTGAGCTGCGACTGCCGCAGTCGGCGCTCACGCTCCAACAAGGCTTGCTGGACCAGCAATGGAGTGCTTGTTTTACCGGTGAGATCTCGAAGTTGGCTTTCGATTTCGGCCAAGCGTGCTTCAATCGCCTGGCGCTGAGAGGCATTAAGCGGCATTTCTACACTTCTGGGGTTGACGATTGCTTGGGCGAGCAACGAAGTTCACTTGGGCAGGTTGCATCCCGATGTTCAAGCAATCAAAAACTCGTAACTCCCACCTGACAAACCGTGCACGGCCCCCCGGGGCCGTGATGCCTCTCCGCTCCATTGGCTCGCGCTCCAGCGAAGCTCGCGCACAGGGCCGCGCACGCTAATCGCGGAGTCTGGCGAAGTACCAAACAAACGCGATGACAAAGGCCACCGCGGCGATCGTTATCGTGGTCTGTGACAAGCGTTTCTCGAGAGTCGCAGGCGCATGTGGCCATGCACAGGGGTGATTACACCCAATAAAGGCTAGCAATGCTATGCCATTTTTCGGTGGTTACAAGCCCAAATCCTTACTAGGTCGGCTTTTCCGTTCCTACACCACAGGGTGGATTCGGTCCGGAGCTTAGCGGGGATGCGCGGCGTGGCGGGTCTTATTGAAGAACAAACCCCAGCCTGCCAGCAGGGTTTCGAGACGTTCGAATGGCAGCTCGGCGCCACCCTACGGCCAATTGCCCAATTGCGATGGAGACCTGCCGCCGTGGAGCCGCCTGAGCGGCACCGCTCTCGCGAAGTGCCTGGAGCGGAACCGAAGACCGCCGGTCCGCTCGGCGGCAAGAGCGGCTCGCTACGATGAGCCGTGGCGGGGTGGCTGCCCTAGGCAGCCTGAATATGGGGGGCATGGCAACAAAGAGGCGCCGGTGGGAGTCGAACCCACGATGGCGGATTTGCAATCCGCTGC
>CAZPED010000138.1:0-7704 GCA_964585335.1 uncultured Planctomycetaceae bacterium
TTGGTGCCACATCCCCAGCCAGTGGAATCGACGGAAGAGAAAAAGTACTGCAGATTGATGCCCTCGCAGACGGGCACCACGGCGCTGAGGATGCGCTCGAGGATCGTGCAGTTGGCATCGTCCTGGGCCGGGTCGTACGACATCAGGAACGAGCGGCGGTCGAGAAACAGTCCCCGCGTGCGTTGGCGGCGGCCGACCACGCAGACGGCGTTCGTGGCGTTGCCAAACTCGGGACGGGCTTGCGCCAGATCGACCGAGCGCATCTCGACGTGCCGGTGGGCCGCCGGAAACGACAGGTTTAACCGCGCCGAGCGGAAGCGACGGCAACGCTCGTGGGCGTTGCGCTCGCAAGCCTCCGCTAGCATTTCTTGCAGGTGCTCGAAATCGGCAACGTGCGAGGCCGGCAGCGATTGCAGGTCGAAGAACGCCACCGACTCTTCGCACGTGTTATGCATTGCGCCTAGAAAAACCGTGTCGCGGGGGATCTCCACGCCACGGCGCGCGAGAATCGTGCGCACGTGGCCGTCGTTGAGCATGGCCGCCAGGGCCCGGGCATTCGGTCCTCCGGGGTTTCCGGTGCAGGCGCCGCAATCGTAGACCGATTTGTGCGGATTGTTCACCGACGACGAGCCGTGCCCCAACAGCACCACGACTCGGGCAAAGCCGTAGGTCAGGCCGATGTCGCGGAGCGTGCGTTCGGCCAGGTCGGCCATCTCGGCGGTGGTGAAGCCGACGTGGCCCTCGCCGGGGCCGGGCTCGCCGGCGGTGCGGTGCAGCCGCAGACGCGTCATCGAGGGGGCCCGCGTGATTCGCGAGGCAAAGCGGCGCACTCGCCCCGTGGAGCGCGGGAACAATACGCGGGCGATCAGCGGAATCGACGCGATCACGCCCAGTCCGGCGGTGAGCACCGCTCCGCCGGCGATGCTGCGGCTACCCATGTGCATGTGGTGGGCGATCGTGGCCAGCGCGCGGCGCAAGGCGCTGCGGCGGCGATGCGCGTCGCTCAGACTGTAGACGACTTCCTCGGTGACCCAGTGCTGGGGAGTGACGACGATGGGGCAGAGCGGTGTGAAGTGCGCGTCGGTCAGTCCTTTGTAGTACATCGGCACGCCGAAGAACCCGGCGACGCCAAACGTTTCGACGTTGCCGCCGATTTCCTCGATGTGCCGACGGAACGATTCTTCGCGGGCGTCGAGGCACGTGACCACTTGCACGCCGGGCGCCGCAGGCCGCCCGGTGGCCCGCTGGCTGTAGTTCCAGATGGCGTCGAGCGCCTGGCACTGAAAATGCCGCTCGTAAGCCCGATGCATGAGGCGGCGGCGCTTGAGCGAGCCGAATGCCTGAACTTCGTCGGCCAGGTTAGCCCATTGATCGGCCGATAGCGCTGCCAGCCTGGCGGGCGACCAGCCGAGAATCTGCGCGAGCTGAAAGATCACGAAGGCACAGCGGTCGTTCGTCGATGGGCGTTGCCGCGCCACGTATTCGCAAAGCTGCCGGCGCAGTTGATTCAGTTGACGCACGGCAAACGGCGTGCGGCGGCAGACGTGTTCGAGCGCCAGTCGTTCCAGGATCAGCTGAATGGCCAGAAACTCGAGCAGCGTGCCGGCCGGCGCGGGCTGGGCAAACCGATCGGGCCTGATTTCCATGTGCCAGAGCAGCCCCGCCCAGCCACGCAACGAGAGCAGCGACGCTTGCACGGCCTCGGGCCATTCCGACTCCTGGTAGCCCAGCATCACCAACGACTCGCGAATCGATTCCAGCGGGTCAGACTGCCAACTCGATAGCCGAGCCAGTTCGGCGGCGAGCCGCTGCGTCCAGTGATCGGGCGGACCGCCATGGTGCTGATAGAGCTTGAAGAACGCCCGGTAGAACCCCTCGCCACGGCAAGGCATCGACCAGGCCGCCATGCCTTGATCGGTAAAGGCGGCGCTAAAGCGAATCAGCAGCTCGTGGACGAGTTGATCGCTGTCGCGCCCCGTCGCTTCGAGCAGCAGGTCGCGCAAGCGAATCGGCAGCGGTTCGGGTGGCGCCGGTCGGTTCAGCTCTTCGACGCGAGCCCGGCAGATCCGCCAGATCGCTTGCGTGCAAATCGTTTCCAGCTCCGCGTCGGGCTTCGTCCAATAGCCCAGCTCCGCCGCGTTCAGCCGCCTGGCCAGCTCGCGCAGCAGGTGGGCGTAGGCGTCATTGTCGGCCGGGTTACGGTTGGCCACGGCCGCCACTTCGGTGATCAGCCATTGCCGCGTCTCGTCCAGGAGCTGACGCCGCGCGGCCGCGGGCACGTCGCGTCGAAAACGCGAAGAGGCCTCGTGCTCGGCGCTGTACCAGCGCAGCTCGGCGGCCGGACCGCTGGGCAGCGAGTGCTTGAGCATCGCCCAACGCAGCTCGAACCGCGTGCAAAGCGACGCCACGGGCACACCGTGCTCGTCGCCCAGGCTGTCGTAGAGCTCGCTGGTCAGGTCGTCGGCATCGATGCGCTGGTCGGCCATGAAGGCGCGATAGGCGTCCTCGGCCAGCCAGGGCTGGCAGCCGTAGAGCTGCGCGCCGCGCTCGACGCCAGCGGTGAATTCGCTGGTTTCAAGGGCTTGCAGCGTATTGAGAAAGGCAAAGGACGTGATCGGCCCGGAAGTTGGCAACAGCTGAGCGGCGGAGAGAATCGCGGCTCGCAGGCGTTCGCTTTGCGTAAGCGCCTGTGAGCCGGCGGGCTCATCCTGGTCGGGTTCGCGGTAACGAGAGATCATCGCGACAGTGTTCTTTCCACAACGTTGGTGAATGCAATAAAAAAAACGGGAATTCCCATGGCACGTGTGCGAGAGGGCGCAGGCGCAGCGACGCCGAAAGCGTGGCGTCAGCCCGGAGCAGCCGGATGGCTGTGAGCGGACGTCGCGAGTGCGAGAGGGCGACAGAATCGCGCGGCGGTGAAATATATCGTCACGCGACGAACGCAAAAAGTGGAACTACGCGGCATGCCAGAAAAATCAGCCATCGGTCGAGCCTTGCCCGGGAATTGTGCTGCCTTCGCCGCTCGCACAGGCAGCAGGCAGTTCGATTTCACGTTGAAATCACGACTTGGCCGACTCGACGCAAACGAGGTACCCCTTGCGCGACCTTACTCATTTGTAACCACGCGCGGCGCACGCCGCCGACAGGCGGGCAGCCAGAATCGCCGCCGCCGCGAAACCACTAGAGGCAGTTTGGCTGATCGAAAAAATGCAGGCGGTGTCAGACCGTCAGGTGCTGCCCGGCTTCAACAGGTGCTGCGCGGCCTCAAACAGCGCGTTCGAGTGCAACTGCACACGACTTGTACGCCGGCTGATGAGAATAGGGATCGAATACCGCGCCGGTGAGTTGAACTCGTGTCCGCCCAGCAGGTTGGTCGTGTTGCTGAAAAGCCGGGAACCCATGGCATTGCACTGGCCGGTAATCGAGTTGGCGCCAGTGCCTGTCCGGCCGATGTTGCCGGTCAACGGCAGCCGAGATGAAGGGGGATTTGTCCTGTGGCGGCGAAAATACTATTTTGCCCGCGCGTCGATGATGCGGACGTTGGCAGGCTTGGTCTCGGTGACGTCTTCCACGAACAATTTCGCGTATCGCAGGTTTTCTGGCTTGTGGCCCACGACGCGATTGAAGAGCACCATGCCCTTTTGGAACGCGAACGCTTGAGGATGGTAGTCGTCGGGCCCGGGCGCCACGTCCAACTCGTCGAACGAGCTACCCTCGGGAGCGGCGGCGAAACCGCTAAACTCGACCTGGCGGTGCACGATGGCTTGCGGGGCGCCGTTGGCCTGGCCGACCGACCAATCGCCCAGATCGGGGATCGCACCCACCAGGATCGCGACACGCCCTGACTGGCAATTTGGCCCGGTGAGCGTGCGTTGGCCCTTGGTGTTGATCACATAACGCACCACCAGGTATCGCAAGCGAAACATTTCGTAGCGCAGGTCAGACGGCGCCGGGCCCGACGCCGAGATCTTGATCTCGTGCCGCACAGGAGCATAGCCGGCGGTCGTCGCTTCGAGTCGATACGTGTCGTGTTGCAGCCAGGGTAGCGACAGCGACGATTCGCAGGGTTTCACGTCGTTCCAGACGTGCAGCGTATTGCGGAGCGTGTCGCTGAGCGTCAGCCGCGCCGGCGTTTGACCGTTGTCCTCTTCCACCAGAGCAATGGCCAGCTGACCACTCGTGCGGTCGGCTTCGGGCTTGGAGGGCCGGGCGTCGGGAGTCCGCGGGAAGGTTTTGACCGGGTGCTGCTGGTCGATCACGGGCATGCCTGCCGGCGGAGTTTCCGTAATGTCTTCCACGTGCAGCTTGGCATAGCGCTGCCAACGTGGGCCGTCACCAATGATTCGGGTCAGCAGGATGGCGCCTTTTTCAGCTTCGACTGACTTGGGCGTGAATTCGTCTGGCTCGGGGGCCAGCTCGATCTCGTCGTAGGCGATATCGGTCTTGGGCTTGTAGAAACCATTGCCGGACTGCGAGCGATGCAGGGCAAACATAAGCGTCTGACGATTTTGGACGATCATCCAGTCGCCGCGCATCTCGGCAGTGTTGCCGTACGAAATCGCCACCTGGCCTTGTTGCACCTGGGGGCCAGTCAGCTCGCGCTCGCCGCGCATATTCACCGCGTAGCGCAGCACCAGGTATCGCGTGCGATAGAGGGCAATCGGCTCGCGCGGGGCCTCGACTTGTTGCTGCGAGACCTTAAGCGGAACCAGCCGGCTGGCAAAGTTGGGGGCCGTGACTTCAAGGTAATAGAGGCCAGACTCCAGCTCCGGCAGGTCGATACTGATTTGCCCGGGCTGCATGTTGGTCCAGGTTTTGAGCGGGCGTCGGTAGCTATCGCTGAGGGCGATGCCCAGGTTGCCGCGCCAATCGTCCTCGGTCGTGATGTTCAATTCAAGCTGCGAGCCGCCGCCCGTGTCCGACGACGACGCCGCGGCGGGTGTAGCTTTGTCGGCTGGCTTCGCCGGTTGATCGCTCTGCTCAGGGCTTTCGCTCTCCGTGGCCGGCGCCTCGGCAATGGGCAGTGGAGGCTGTGCCGCGGGGGACTCCTCGGTGGTGTTGCTGCTAAGTGGGCGAGCGGATGCCAGTAGCAGCAGGCCCACCAGCACGCTCAAGGGTAACAGGCCCGATAGCCATGAATGGCCGCCACTTGCTCGGGCGCCCGGCGCTTGAACTGCCAGCAGCCGTTGGACGCGTTGCAGCAGCGAGCCGCCCGAAGCCGTCAGCGCCAGCCCGGCGCGTGAACGGTGGGCTTCGAGGGCCAACAGCGCGCCGACGTAGAACCGCGGCTGGGCGCCCAGCGCCACCGCGACGACGTCGCAGCAGTGCTCGCGCTCGTTGCGAACTTCGGCCGATAGCCACCACACGGCCGGGTGATAAAACAGCACCGTCTCAACGGCGGTTTGCAACAGGTTGAAGAGGTAGTCGTGTCGCCTAATATGGGCCAGTTCGTGCGCCAAGATCAGTTCCAGCTGTTCCAGCGTCAGGCCTGATAGCGCGCTGGCCGGTAGCAGCACGACGGGGCGCAGGTAGCCGGCGGCAGTGGGCACTTCCACCAGCGCGGACTGGAACAGCGCGACCGAGCCGCGAATGCCCAGCCGCGCGGATAGCGCCTGGCCGATGCGCCGAACCTCGACGGTCACTGGAGACAAGCCCCGGGTGCGCAGCCGATGGACGTTGTACAGCCCCAAGATCGGGCGGAGAGAGAACAGCAGCACGCCCAGCATCCAACAGCCCGAAAGCCAGGGGAGTGCGGGCGCGAGATGCGCGGACCAAGGCATGGTTGCCGCGGCCGCTGGGCGCGGCGCATCGGTTGTCTCTGCGACGGTGGGACCGGTAGCCGTCGCGGCCCTGGGGGCCTCGCTCCGCGAGACTCTGTCTTGCCGCAGCGCGGCCGGCTGATCCGCGCGATCGATGGCGTTCTGTGTATTGTCGACGAAAATGGTGGGCGGCGCCGACGAAGGGCTGGCCAAACGGGCCAAGGTGACCGCCGGCAAGCACAGCATCGCAGCCAGCGACGCGCATCCCAACGCATAACGAGCGCGGGGTGAGTGCCCACGGAGGCAGTAGCCGGCGCTGGCGTACAGTAGGGCAATGCCCGTGATTTGCCAGAGCGAGTGGATGATCGTCCAACCGAGCGGTTCGCAGATCGCCGCATCGAGCACCGAGAGTAGCCCGTTCATGACGGATCGCTCCTTTCCAGTTGATCGAGTAGGCGACGAATTTCGGCCAGTTCCTCGGGCGTGGCTCGGTGCGACGCGAGCGCTTGCAACACGAGGCTGCCGGCCGAGCCGTCGTAAGCCTTTTGGATCAGGTCGCGAAGCAGCTTGAGCTGAGTGGTTTTTTGCGGCGCGACGGGGCGATAAACGTGTGGCCGGGATGATTCGTCGCGCTTGACGAGTCCCTTGTCGAGCATGACCGACAGCATTTTGACGGTGGTCGAATAGTTGGTCGCCTTTTCGGCCGAGAGCGTCTTGTGGATCTCGCCGACGGTCAGCGGACCTCCCTCCCACAACACACGCAAGATTTGCAGCTCAACCTGGGTCGGCTGATCGGCCGGCGGACGTACCACGGTCAGCGGCTCCTGAATGATGGCGGAATGAGCTCGGTTAGCGAAAGAATTCGCTGCTCTGCCGCTGATCATAGCGAAAGATTTCGCTATTGCAAGCCTGTTGCCAAAATTCTTCGGCTGACCATGGCATGCAGACCGTGGCAGCTCGAATGAGCAGCTGCGGTTGGATTGGGCCTTTGGTTCGCGGCGCGGGCAGGCTAACCGGCGCCGATGGCCGACCGCAACCGCAGAATGCGATACAAGCTGTAGATGCCGACCAGCAGGATGAGGGCCACCAGGCCGCCCAGGTTGATCGCCGCGATCAGGAACGACATGGCCTCGCGGTGTGCGGCCTGAATGACCGACTCGGAATGCTCCTTGAGCCGGTTGGAAAATGAGGCCAGGCCCTCGGCGTACTCGCGCTTGTTGCGCTGGTACTCGTCGCTGTTCAGTAGCGCCCAGGCCTGGGACAGTTCCTTTTGGCGCACCAGAGCAAAGGCCTCGTCTTCCAGCCGCACGAGGGCCATGTTGGCGCCGTTGACCGCGGCCAGTCCAGCCTTGGCCTCGGGCACCAGCTCCGTGGCCTGGTTGATGGCCGCGTCGAGCTCGGGCAGGTAGCGGGTGTAACGTTCCTCGTATTGCGGCTTCCCGGTGACCGCCGCCAGCGAGCAAGAGCTAGTCAGCACTTCGTCGAGATAGAGTATCTGTCCGCGCAGCTCCTGGACGCGCATTTCGCGATGCTGAATCGTTTCGATGACGCTATAATTGCGATAGGTCGTAAAGGCCATGGCGCCGGCAAGGATGGCCAGCATGACCACGCCTCCGATCGCTAGCGAGGTTGGCAACGGGTTGCGCCGCGCCCAGCTGACCATCTGCTCCAAGGGTGTCGCCGGGCGGGCGGTGATTGGCTCGCCGCGCAGAAAGCGACGCAAATCGTCGGCCAGTTCGCCTGCCGTTTGGAAACGCCTGGCGGGCGACTTCTCCAAGCACTTCAGGCAGATCGTTTCCAGATCGCGCGGGCACGACGGCCGCAGCCGACGAATCGGCACCGGCGTGCCTTCGATCACCAGTTGCAGCGACTCGACCGTCGAAGAGCCTTCGAAAGGTGTCTTTCCGGCCAGCAGGCGGTAAAGAATCGCGCCCAGGGCATAAAT
>CAZPED010000139.1:0-7703 GCA_964585335.1 uncultured Planctomycetaceae bacterium
TTCTCTTCGTTTCATCTTCCGGAACATCGGCCCTGGCCAAAGCGCTGGCGGCCGGCGGAGCCGCGGGCGCGTTAGCGCAGGGCCCATTGCTGGCGGCGGTCGACGCCGCGCAAACAGTCGACCGCTACCCGATGAAAAAGTCGATCAACCTCTGGGCCTTTCCCTATCCCGACCAGATGTCGCTCGAACACTGCTTGCGGCTGGCCAAAGACGCCGGCTTCGACGGCATCGAGCTCAACTACGACTTGGACAACGATCTGTCCCCCAAACATGGCGCGGCCGACTACCAGGCGATTCGCCGCCTGGCCGACAAGATCGGCATCGCCATTAGCGGGCTCTGTTCGTTCTTGTTTTGGCCCTATCCGCTAACCAGTAATGATGCCGGCAAGCTCGCTCGTGGGATGGAATTGGCTGGCAAGATGGGCGAGGCGGCTCACGACCTGGGCGTCGACAATTTACTGGTCGTGCCAGGGGCGGTGCACATTCCCTGGCGTACCGACTATGAGCCGGTGGCCAACGATCTGTGCGATCGCCGTGCCCGCGAGGCGATTGGCAAGCTGCTGCCCCGGGCCGAAAAGCTGGGCGTGAACCTGAACATCGAAAACATCTTCTTCAACGGCTACCTGATGACGCCGGGCGAGATGATCGCCTTTGTCGACAGCTTTCAGAGCCCGCGGCTGCACGTGCATTTTGACACTGGCAACATCATGCTCTTTCAATTTCCCGAGCACTGGATCCGGCAGCTGGGCTCACGGATTCAAAACGTGCACTTCAAGGAGTTTTCGAAAAAGGGGACTGACTACTCGCTCGAGTCATTCCGGCCGCTGCTCGATGGCACGACCAACTGGCCCGCCGTGATGGCCGAGCTGGACGCGGCCGGGTACCGCGGCTACCTGACATTCGAGTACTTTCATCCCTGGCTTTACCATCCCGAGGCGCTCATTCATCAGACGTCCGACGCCTTGGACCGCATGCTTCGCCGGCCTTCTGCGACCGCCAAAGGTTAGCCGACCGGACGGGTCGCCTGTCAAACTTGAGCGCGGCTGCCGGTCGCGCATTCGCTTTGACGCCGTCGCGCGATTGAATTGGCCAGCCGCCGGCTTGCCGGCAATAGGGCCGTGGTAGGTTATTGATAGCGCGCTGCGCTCAATCCCGCCGTCGTCCGAAGAAGGACGTCCGTCCCGCCGCTGAAGTTCGTCGATGGATCGCACTGGCCTGGCAATGTTCTGGCACATCATCGCTGTCCTGCTCTTGGCGTCGCCGCTGAGCGGATGCCAGGGTGATCGCACGCGCTGCCTGGAAGCGCCGCTGCTGTCCGGCTACCAGCCGGGCGAAATTCACCTGGTAGCTTATCACGGTTCGGGCGAGTTTGCGGCCGACCCCCGCCTGAGCGCCAGCCGGGCGGCGCTGGCCAGTGCCGAGGCACTCGATCGACAGAATCTGGCCCAAGCGGTCGACCAGTACTACCGGGCCGCGCTGCTGGCCGGGCAGCTGCTGCAAGCGTGGGGACCTGCTCCCACGGCCGAGCGGCAAATCGTTTGGGAAACCTATCACCAGGCGCTGCAGGGGCTGATCGTATCGGGACAGCGCCATGGGCGGCTCGATCCGCGGCGCAGCCTGGTCGTGCAGTCGGCCGGCGGCAAGGTCGTGCCGATCGCCTACCATGGGTTTGCCTGGCGGCCTTGCGACTTCAACGAACTCGTACCGGCCGCGAACCATCAAAGCGGTGAAATAACCCAGCATCACTTGGCCCCCGGCTTGGGGCTGCCGTTGGTGGGTGTACGCGCCGGGGCAGGACACGACGAAGAGTTCTTTCGCCCGCGGCAGCCGTTTGCCGTGACCGCCGTCTTGCGTCCGGTAACTGCCAGCTCGCCCGAGTTTGGCGCGTGCGAAAGCGTGTTGGAATTGTACAACACCTACTCGATCAGCCGGGCCTGCTGGGCGGGCCGGGGCGTGCCGCTGGCCCGCGACCTGACCGCGCCGATGTCGCTGATCGTCGAGCAAGCCCCCAGGCAGTACTTACGCGGCTTTACGGCGCCCACGGACACGGCCGTCAAACCCAAGCTGATACTGACCGAGCCCTACCAGCGGGGAAAGATTCCCGTGATTTTCATTCACGGGCTCTACTCCGACCCGATAACTTGGGCCGACACGTTTAACGACCTGCGCGCGCAAGGCGACCTTTACGCCCAATATCAGTTCTGGGTGTTTCGCTATCCGACCGGCGGCGCCGTGCTCGAGTCAGCCGCCGAGCTACGCGCGAATCTGGTGCGCGTGCGGCAAGTCTACGATCCCCAGCAGACCGATACGGCGCTGGATGCAATGGTGCTGGTTGGTCACAGCATGGGCGGGCTGTTGGCCAAGATGCAGGTGACCAATTCCTACGATCTGCTCTGGAACGAAGCCGCCACGCAAAGCCTCGACCACGTGCGCGCGCCCGACCAGGTGCGATTGCAACTGGCCCGCGACTTTTTCTTCGAACCGATGCCGCAAGTGTCGCGGGTGATATTCGTGGGCACGCCGCATCAGGGAAGCACGTTGGCCCGCCGTGCCGTGGGACGCATTAGCGCCAAGCTGGTCAGCTACGGCAGCGAGGCCGACGCCCAGTATCGGCAGCTGATGGAGATCAACCGCGACGTGTTCAAACCCACGGTTGCCCGGTCGCGGCCGACGAGCCTCGATTTTCTTGATCCCGATAGCCCTTTTCTGAACGCGCTGGCGCGAATGCCCATTCAGCCTTCGACGCGGCTGCATTCGATCATTGGCACAGGGGGCGCTACCTCGTGGATCGAGCCCAACGACGGCGTGGTCGACGTCGCCAGCGCCCGGCATCCGGGCGTGTGCAGCGAGCGGTACGTGCCGGCCAAGCACGAAAAGCTGCACCGCGACCAGGAATCGATCGCCGAAATCGCGCGGATTCTTCGCATTCATGCGGCCTGCGCATCGGCGCCGCGCTAAAGGTGGGCGCGGTTTGATCGGTTGCCATCCAGCGTTTCGCCTAGCTCTGGCGGATGATGGCGGTTGGACGAACTGTTCCGCCCTTGCGGCGGACTTGCCTGCTTGCCTGCGGAATTCCGAACTTTTCACCACCGCTGCGCGAGAAGACACTCCCCAGATGACGTAGTTTTGTTTGGGGCGGCGAGGGCGCGTATTCAATACGACGTGCCCGCAGTGAGAGTGGCCGAAGCGATGGCGTGTCATTCACCCAGGAGCGTTCGGACATGCAGACGCAACCGCTGGTGGTGCTCTTGGCCGAGGACGACGATGGCCATGCCGAGCTCGTGCAGCGCAATCTGGCCCGGTCGGGTATCGTCAACCGCATCGTGCGGGCACGCGATGGCCAGGAAGCGCTCGACTACGTCTTTCGCCGCGGCGCCTATGCCGAGCGCAGCGAGCCGCAGCAACTCTTATTGCTGCTGGATATCAACATGCCGCGGGTCGATGGCGTCGAGGTGTTGACGCAGATCAAGGGCAGCGAGGCCACGGCGTCGATGCCCACGATCATGCTGACGACGACGGACGACCCACGAGAGATCAGGCGCTGCTACGAGAAGGGGTGCAACGTTTACGTAACCAAGCCAGTGGATTACTCGGCCTTCGTCGAGGCGATACGCCGTTTGGGGCTGTTGCTCCAAATTGTCAAAGTGCCTGTCGATGCCTGCATGACGGGGGCCGGGGCACAATGACGGCCGAACAGCATGCCAGGATTCTGATCGTCGAGGATGACGAAGGCGTTGCCGATTTGGAGTGCCGACGCCTGGAGGCGGTCGGTCATTCGGTAATCGTGGCCCGCACCGCGGCGCAAGCCCTTGATGTCGCTCAGAATCAATCGGTCGACCTGGCGATTCTCGACTACCGGCTCGAAGGCACGACGACCGGCCTGGACTTGTCCGAGCAGTTCAAGGCCGCGGGGATCGACCTGCCCATCATCATCGTCACCGGATTCAGCGAGGAGTCGACGATCATCCGCGCGCTGCGCTCGGGGGTGCGCGATTTCGTGGCCAAGTCGCCTTCGTATCTCGAATATCTGCCCAGCGCCGTGCAGCGCGTGCTGGCTCACGTAAGGCTGGAACGCAAGCTGGCCGAGTCGGAAGCCAAATTCCGCTCGGTAAGCGAATCGACTTCGGACGCGATCATCGCCACGGACCGGGCCGGCAACGTCATCTCGTGGAATCGCGCCGCCGAAGTGACTTTCGGTTACGCGGCCGACGAGATTCTGGGACGCAGCGTTTCTTGCCTGGTGCCAGAGCGCTATCACGCGATTCAACAGTCCGTGGCGGAACGCGTGGCCCGCGAGGGTGAGCAAACCCTGCTGGGGCAAACCATCGAGCTGGCCGGGCTACGCAAAGATGGCAGCGAGTTTCCCCTTGAGCTTTCGGTGGGCGCGTGGCGGCGCGGAGACGAGCTCTTTTTGAGCGGCATTGTCCGCGACATTACTGATCGCAAGCACGCCGAGGAAGCGCTGCGGCAGCGCGAAGAGCAGCTGCGCCAGGCGCAAAAAATGGAATCGCTCGGCACGCTGGCCGGCGGCGTCGCGCACGAATTCAACAACCTGTTGCAGAGCGTGCTGGGCTACTCTCACTGCATTGCCGAATCGCTCGAGCCCAGCGATCCCCGGCAGCGCGATTTGCAGGTCATCATTACGGCCGCCGAGCGTGCCGCCACGCTGACACGGCAATTGCTGGGCTTCAGCCGGCGGCAAACGCTGCACTTCGCCGACCTCGAGCCCAACCAGCTCGTCGAGGAAATGGTGGGCATGCTGCGCCCGCTGATCGGCCCCCACATCCAGCTCGAACTCTCGCTGGGCGCCGACGCCGGCGCTGTGCACGCGGATGCCAGTCAGTTGCAACAAATGCTGATGAACTTGTGCTTGAACGCCCGCGACGCAATGCCCGACGGCGGCGAACTGATGATTTCGACGGCGCCGTGCTGGCTCGACGACGCGGCGGCCGCGGAGTTTCCCGAGCTGCACGCCGGCCGGCACTTATTGATCACCGTGCGCGATACCGGCAGCGGCATGTCCGAAGCGGTGATGCAACGCGCCTTCGAGCCGTTCTTCACCACCAAGGAGGTTGGCAAGGGTACCGGACTGGGGCTGGCCATGGTCTACGGCGTCGTCAGCCAACATCAGGGAGCGGTGCGCGTGGAGAGCAAATTGGGCGACGGCACCGTCTTTCGGGTGTTGTTGCCTACGGTGAGCACGGCGGCTGGCGGCGCGGCGGCCAATGTGGCTCGCCACACGCCGTCGCACGAGGCCACGTTGCTAGTCGTGGACGACGAACCCCTCGTGCGCGAATTATTGGTCCGCACGCTGACCACGGCCGGCTACTGCGTGTATGCTGCCGAAGATGGATTCAAAGCCCTGCAACTGTTCGAGCTGCACCGGCACGAGATCGACTTGTTGCTCCTCGACCTGATGATGCCGGGGCTGAACGGCCGGCAGGTGTTCGAGCGGATATGTGGCCTGGGGCACCGCGTGCCGACGATCGTCTCGAGCGCCTACGACCTCGATTCGGACGGTTTGTCGTTCGTGCGCGAGCAAGGCCTGCGCTTCTTGCAAAAGCCCTTCAAGCCGGCCGCCTTGCGCGAGTTGGTCAAAGACTTGTTGTGCGAGGAACGCGGGCGGTTGGCGCCCCTAGTGGGCCAGTGGGGGACAGGCTCGCCCATCGGCATGCCGGACAGTTTCTCGGGCCGCTAGCGCGGCGGTTGCGTCCGCCTTGTGGCGTCGACTAGATTGGCCGCTGACGAGCTCTGGCTGCCCATCCACCGATGCCTACTAACACCGCCGAAGGGGCTTCATTTGACCACCAACGCATCGCCGTCCGTACGTTTCATCATGCTGGGAGGTTTTCTGGGAGCCGGCAAGACTACGGCCATTGCCCGATTGGCCAGGTGGTACCAGCAGCAAGGCCTGCGCGTAGGCATTGTCACGAATGATCAGGCGGCCGATCTGGTCGATACTGAATCGCTGCGCGCGCAAGGTCACCTGGTGGGCGAAGTCGCCGGGGCCTGCTTCTGTTGCAATTTCAACGAACTGATGAACGTGGTGGGCGCCATGGAAGCCTCGGCCCGCCCCGACGTCATTCTGGCAGAGCCCGTCGGCAGCTGCACCGACCTGGTGGCCACGGTCGCCCGTCCGCTGGCCAGCCTGTATCCGGGCCGCTTCAGCATCGCGCCGTACGCCGTGATTCTCAAACCGAGCCACGGACTACGAATTTTGAAACCTGGCGCTCGCTCGGGCTTTTCGCCGAAGGCGTCTTACATTTTTCGCAAGCAGTTGGAAGAGGCCGATCTGATTTTGATCAACCGGATCGACGAGCTATCTGCCGACGAGGCCGACGAGCTGAGTCGACTGCTGGCAACCGAGTTCGCGGGCACGCCGCAGCTGCGCATCTCGGCCAAGACAGGAGCCGGGTGCGAGGCACTGGTCGAGCTTCTCGGCCAGGAAGGCCGGTTTGGCCAGCGCATCATGGAAGTGGACTACGACGTCTACGCGGAGGGAGAAGCGGAGTTGGGCTGGCTCAATGCCTCGATCGAGGTCCGCTCGGACAAGCCGCTGGAACTCGACGCGCTGCTGGTCGATATCGTGGCCAACTTGCGGCAGGCCTTGGGCCAGATCGACGCGGAAACGGCGCATCTCAAAGTCGTCGGGCTTTGGGAAGGCTTTTTCGGCGTGGCAAACCTGGTGAGCAGTCAATCGGCCCCTGAGTTGTCGCTGGCCAGCGGCAAGACGGTTCGCGAAGCGCGTTTGATCGTTAACGCGCGCGTGGCCGTTGATCCGGCGACACTCGAATCGCTGGTGTCCTCGGCCGTCGAGGCGGCTTGCGCCGGCCGGGGCGCGACGGCCCGCTGGCAAGAGACCAAGAGCTTTCGTCCTGGACGCCCGGTGCCGACGCACCGGCTCAGCGAGGCCTTAGAGGCTTAGGTCCGTCAGCCGCGCTGCCGCGCAGCCCCGTTGCCGGGGAACGTGGGCTTTACGAGCCAGGCTCGGGTGCCCATGGTCAGGTAGATCGATTCCTCACCGAGCAGGCCGCACATTTCCGAGAGGAAATTCAGGAACGCCTTTTCTTTCCGCTTGCCCGAGAAAGAAACTTCGTAGCGCTGGTGCAGGTCGGTGAACGTTTTCTGGCCGTCGCTGCTGGTCCACTCGCCGCGAATGTGACTCTCTTCGTGGGTGAGCCCGCCAAAGTGCAGCAGAAAGAATTCGTCGAACAATTGGGTGGGCGTGCGGCCATCGCGCCCAAACCGCGAGTCGTTCATTTTCTGGGCCGGCACGTAAAACACGGCAATGCGGCCCAGCGGAACCAGAAAGGGGTCCGTCTCGACTTGCTTGCGTTTCATGGATATCCCCGCCTGAAGGGGTTCGTTTAGCCGGCTGGCTGCTGGGCAGCGCCGTGCCAGCCGTCATCCTCGGCCCCCCTCGCAGCACGTTTCGCAAATCGTGTGGCAGGTGCCGCACTGCAGTTTGCCGCGAATTTCAATCAGCCGGCCACCACAGACGGGACAAGCCGGTCGCGCCACCGCACTATCCGATTGGCCGGAATTGCCGGAGTGGGATGGTTCGCTGGCCACGTCGTTGCCCTCGGGGATACGCCCTCGTTGCTCGAAGGCATCCTACCGGTCGGAACATCGCGGTCAAGCCGATTGGCTCCGTGGCATGGCTTTCTGGCAGAGCGGGGACGTGACGCCTTGGTATGCGACAG
>CAZPED010000140.1:0-7645 GCA_964585335.1 uncultured Planctomycetaceae bacterium
AAGTCCGACCGATTTTCTCTAGAGCGGCCCGCAGCGTGGCGTCGTCGTCGTAGGCGCTGGCCAGGCCGACCAGTTGTTCGACAAGCGCCGCGGGCGGCTGTTGACCGGGCTTCACGTCGAGCACCTTGCCGACCATGCCGGCCAGGTTCGAGGGGGTGGCCGAGCTGAGCACCGCCGCCGTGATGAACGGGTCGTCGGCATATCGCACGGCCAACGCGCCCAGCGCTTCGCCGGCCCGGGGGTCTTTCCACTCGCCCAGCGTGTAGGCCCGCTGAAGCTGCACCGCCGCGTCGCCATCCGTGGCCATGGCCAACAGCCGCTCACCCAGCGCCGGGTCGGCCGCCAGGTGCCGCTCGGCCAGGCGAACGGCTTGCCGCCGCACGCCGGGATGGTCGTCGTTCATGCGGGCCAAAATCGTGGCGGGCTGCAAACCACCCAGCAGTTCAAGCGTCCACAATACGTGCACCCGGCACGCCGGCCGCTGCGATTTGCCGGCCAACTGCGTGAGTGGCTCGACCGCCGATTTGTCGTCGCGCCACACGAGCAACTGCTGGGCCATATCGCGTTGCCAACTGCTGGGACTATCGAGCGCGGCCACCAGATCAGCGGTCGCGAGCTTGTCGAGCCGGGGAATCTTCCGCGGTTGGCTGCCGACGGGATAGACGCGGTAAATGCGGCCCATATCCGAGCCGGCCCGCAGATCGATCTGTTTTTGGATGTTCAGCGGAATCCACTCGGGATGTTCGATGGTTTGCCGGTACATGTCGGCCACCCACAGCGCGCCGTCGGGACCCACGGCGAGCGACGTGGGCCGGAACCAGTTGTCGGCCGAGGCGAGAAACTCGCTGTCGCGCTCGTCGTCGGCCCGTTTGCTGTGGAACAGCACCCCCTCGCGGCTCAGCACTTCGCGGTGAACCAGGTTGTGTACTGGCTCACTGATAAAGGCGTTGCCCTCGAAGGCGGGCCCAAACAGTTCGTCGCGATAGATCAGCGAACTATTGGCCGACGTGAACCGATTGGCGGCGTACAGATCGTTGTAACGGGCAATCGTGCGACTGCGCGGAAACACTTCGGCCGCGCCCGATTGCTCCGGCACGTTCACGCGCCCATCGGCGGCCGGCACGTGCGGATTGCGGCGCAGGTAGCCGTCGTCGAGCACGAACTGAAACAGCGGCTCGCTGTTTTCGTTGCCAAACCAGTTGTCGAAGTCGTCCGCATTGCGGCCGTACTGCGAGGGGCCGGCCTGGGGATCGAGCAGGCCTTCGTCGGGGCGGATGCGAAAGTCGCGGCCGTTGGCGCCAACGAATTCGCCCGTCTTCATCAGCTTAATCTTGCCGCCGATCGCATCGCCGTGCGCGCAGTACAGCCAGCCGTCGAGCCCCCACTTCAATCCGTTCACGCGGTGCTGCGGGTTGCCCGGCACGAAGCCCCGATAGAGCACTTCACGCTTATCGGCCTTGCCATCGCCGTCGGTGTCCTCGGCGTACAGAATGTCGGGCGCGCAGGTCACGACAATTCCCTTGCGCCAGGGGGCCACGCCATTGGGAAAGCCCAGATCGTCGAGAAACACCGTGGACTTGTCGTAGCGGCCGTCGTCGTCGGTGTCTTCCAGGTAGCGCACAACGCCGCCACGCTTGCCTTTGCCATCGATGCCGCGCGGGTAGTCGCCCATCTCGACCACCCAGAGCCGCCCGTCCGGACCAAAGGCCAGCGCGATCGGGTCGGCCACCAGCGGCTCGCAAACGGCCAGGTCGACTTGAAAACCGGGGCGCGCCCGGGTGACGGCCAGCGACTGTGCCGGCGACTTTGGCCCGGGAAACAACACGTCCTTGAGCAGGTTGTCGAGCGGCATCCGATCGACCAGGTCGGGCAGCTTGTCGGTGTCTTCGTTTTGCACCCAGAGCGTGCGTTCCTTGATCCACGCGCCGTTGTTCGTGCCCGCGCGAGCGATCATTGGAATGGCGCCAGCATCGCCGCGCGAGCCGGCCACGAGCTGTTGCGACCAGCCCGTCTCGGGCGAGACGAACCGGTGAGCGGCGTAGCCCGACTGATTCGAGACGATCAAGTCGTCGCGGCCGTCCTGGTCGATGTCGACGAAGCGCAGCCCGGCGTCGCGCCCCTGCTCGTCAACGATCGTTGCGCCCGGCGGAAAGCTCCAGGGCAAGGGGGTCCAGCCTTGGTCGGCACTGAAGCGCAAGACGGCTTGCTGCTGGAGATTGGCCACCAGCAACTCGCAAACGCCATCTCCGTCGAGGTCGCGCAGCCGCAGGCCCTGGTCCTGACCACCGGCGCTCGTCAGCAGCGGTTTGCCGCCGATTGTTACCTGGGCGGCTCGCGGATCGGCCTGCCAGCGACCGTCGCGATAGTGCCAGGCGCCGGTAGCGTTTTCGTTGGCCACGATGACGCTTGCGCCGGCATCGGCGGCGAGCAGGCCAAACCGGGCGCCAACCTCGCGGCGGGTCCCATTCTTGTCCACCTTAACTAGCGGGAGCGGAAAGTCTCCCACTTGCCAGGCTTGCTTCTCTGGCGACCAGACGCGTGTCTGCCTCGCTTGCGAGTTGCCGATCACGACGTCCAATAGCCGATCGCCGTTCAGGTCCAACAGCCGCACGCCGTTGTCGCCGCCATCGGCGGCGCGCAGCGGCTGGCCGCCCAGCAGGTGTGCGTCGAGTTGCTGCTGGGCTTCGCGAAAGTTGAGGAACTTGACCTTACTGCCGTGCTTTTGCACCGCATGGTCGATCAACTCGACGATCTGCTCGCTCTTGATCCACTTGTGAGGATGGAAAATGAGCGTGAATACCCCCTGCTTGATTACCGCGGCGTCGATGGCCCGCTTGAAGTCGGCCACGGTCTGCGGATTGTCGGGTTTCTGCACGTGCTGCGCGCTCCAGTCGCTGGGCACCACGCAGGGAAACTCCCAGCACAGCCGGCCAATCACATACGGGTAGGGATAGTCCTCAATCGTGGTGACGAACGACTTAAACGGCAGGTAGCGGCGAAAGATCTCGCGCGACTGACTATCGAGCACCAGTTCGCGCGGCAACTGCGGGTCGTCCGCCGTGATCAGGTTGCACACCGAGCTGTCGATCGTCAGAAAGTTGCCGGCAGGCGTGCGACGGTTAAAGATCTCGGCATAGAACCGCGGACTGGGCGAATTGATCGAGTCGCAACAAGGCATGCGGAAAGCGACGGCCCGATTGCCCGGTATGGTGTCCAGCAGATCGACACAACGATCGTACGTGGCCTTGGCCTGCGCGAAGTTGCCTTTTTGCAATAGCGGGCAGGGATGATCGTAGGTGTGCACTTCCAGGCTCAGCCCGTCGCGCAGCCAGCTTTGCAATTGGGGGTGCCGGGCATCCATGCGATTGGTCATGATGCTGACCGGGGCCCGACCGTCGATCTTCTTCAACCGCTCGATGATCGGCGCGAGAAAGTCCTTCCAGCGGTTGTGGTCGCCCGGCTTGTCTTCGCGCAGGTCGTCGATCGCCAGCACGATAACGGCTTCGACGCCCGGCTGGCCGACCCATTGGGGCGTCGTCAGCTTCGGAAACTCGCGCCCGACGTAGAACGGGTCGCTAGCGTCGAGGTACGTCAGCCGATTACCATCGGCAGCCGGCGCCCCAGCGGCCCCCGACAGCAGCAGCACGATAGCACACAGGCCGGGAACAACTCGCATCAATAGGCAGCTCCTCTCTGGCATGGCGGGGGAATTGGGCGGGCAAGGCGAATACATGGCCATTATAGTCGCCGGCCCGGGCGACCGGGAGCGTTGGCAGGCTGGGACGTTTTGGGCCGAGCGACCGGCGAGCCTGGCGGCGGCCGCGGGGTCCGGCGGCATCCGCGTTGACCCTCCTGGGGGCTTAAAGTAACATCCGGCCGCTTTGACCACCCGCCGGGAAAAGGCGAAGCCGTCGGGCCGCTCTCGCGGCCACCTGGGCGGCTGCCGGCATGTGGCGCTGGCAGCGTGTAGTCGTAGCGCGTTTGCCCCCCTTTTCGCGTTTGACATGGATGTCCAATGCGGGTCGTGATTCTCGCCGGCGGACTGGGCACGCGGCTGCAGGAAGAGACCACGGTGAAACCCAAACCGATGGTCGAAATCGGCGGCCGCCCCATTCTCTGGCACATCATGAAACACTATGCCCACTACGGCCTGGCCGAGTTCGTGGTGGCGCTCGGCTACAAGGGAGAGTGCATCAAGCGCTACTTCCTCGACTACCACGCGCTGAACAACAACTTCACCATCGACCTGTCGAGCGGCAACGTCGAAACCCACGCCAAGAAGTGCGAAGACTGGAAAGTACACCTGATCGACACCGGCTTCGACACCAACACCGGCGGCCGCGTCAAGCGATTGCAGCGCTGGCTAGACGCCGGCACGTTCATGGTCACCTACGGCGATGGCGTCTGCGACGTCGATCTCGGGGACCTGTTGCGGTTTCACCAGGCCTCGGGCTGCGCGGCCACGGTCACGGCCGTGCGGCCGCCGGCGCGGTTTGGCGGGCTGATATTCGATGGCCCCCGCGTGGCGCGATTCACCGAAAAACCCCAGGCCGGCGAAGGCTGGATCAACGGCGGTTACATGATTTGCGAGCCGCGCGTGTTCGATTATCTCGACGGCGACGCGTCGAGCCTGGAAATCGCGGCGCTCGAGCGACTGGCCGACGAAGGTCAACTGGCCGCCTACCGGCACGACCGCTTCTGGCAGTGCATGGACACCTTGCGCGACAAACGACAACTGGAAGCCCTGTGGGAACAGGGCAAAGCCCCCTGGAAGGTGTGGGCATGAGCGGTTTCTGGCAGGACCGACCGACACTGGTCACCGGCGGCACTGGTTTCATTGGCGGCTACCTGGTGGCGCGGCTGGTCGAGGCCGGCGCCGACGTGGTCTGCCTCGTGCGCGACTGGTCGCCCCACTGCGAGCTGGCGCGGGGCAACTGGCTGAACCGCGTCCGCGTGGTGCGCGGCGACATTTGCGACCAGCCGCTCATGGAACGCGCCCTGGGCGAATACGAGATCGACACCGTCCTGCACCTGGCCGCGCAGGCCGTGGTGGGCACCGGCAACCGCAATCCGATTTCGACGTTCGAGTCGAACATTCGCGGCACCTGGACCGTACTAGAAGCGTGCCGTCGCACGCCGACGGTCAAGCAAGTCGTGACCGCCTCGAGCGACAAAGCCTATGGCGATCACGACGAACTGCCCTATCGCGAAGAGGCCCCGCTGGCGGGCCGGCATCCTTACGACGTGAGCAAATCGTGCGCGGACCTGATTGCCCGCACCTATGCCGAGACGTACGGCCTGAACGTGTCGATCACCCGCTGCGGCAACTTCTATGGCGGCGGCGATCTGAACTGGAATCGCATCGTGCCGGGCACCATTCGCGCGGTACTGCGGGACAAGCGGCCGATCATTCGCAGCGATGGCCTGTACGTGCGAGACTACTTTCATGCCGAGGACGGCGCGGCCGCGTACATGCTGCTGGCCGAACATCTGGCACGGCGCCCCGAGCTGCGCGGCGAGGCATTCAACTTCTCCAACGAGCTGCAGCTGACCGTGCTCGAGCTGGTGGGAGAGATCCTGAGGCTGCTCGAGGCCGAGCACCTCGAGCCCGAGGTGCAGGGTCACGCGCCGAACGAAATTCGTCATCAATACCTCAGCGCCGCGAAAGCCCGCCGCGTGCTTTCCTGGCGCCCCCTATACACGCTGGAACAAGGTCTGCGGCAGACGATTGACTGGTACAAAAACTTCCTGGAGCCGAGCACATGCACAACGTTCAATCTGCCTGCCGATCGTGTGGCGAAGTCCGCCTGAAAAGCATTCTCACGCTGGGTAACCTGCCGCTGGCCAACCGCCTGCTGACCGAAGACCAGCTGAGCGCTGCCGAGCCGTCGTATCCGCTCGAGCTCGTGCTCTGCCCGCGCTGCTCGCTGGTACAAATCACCGAAACGGTGCCCCCCGAGGAGCTGTTTCGCAATTACGTCTACTTCTCGTCGTTTTCCGAAGGCATGTTGCGGCATGCCCGGCAGCTGACCGGCCAGATCATGGCGGCCCAGAAGCTGCGTCCAACCAGCCTGGTGATCGAAATCGGCTCGAACGACGGCTACCTGTTGCAGAACTACCAGGCCGCGGGCATTCCGGTGCTGGGCATCGAGCCGGCGGTCAACGTGGCCCGCGTGGCCCACGACCAGAACGGCGTGCCCACCTGGTGCAAATTCTTCGGCAAGGACCTGGCCACGCAGCTCGAAGGCTGCGGGCAGCAGGCCGACGTGGTCCACGTGCACAACGTGCTGGCCCACGTGGCCAACCTGAACGGCTTTGTCGAGGGCTTGCGTATCGTGCTGAAAGACACCGGCATCGCCGTCATCGAGGTGCCCTACGTCAAAGACCTGATCGACAAGGTCGAATTCGATACGATCTACCACGAGCACTTGTGCTACTTCTCGCTGACCAGCTTGGCGCACCTGTTCGAGCAGCATGGCCTGCTGGTGCACGACGTGGAACGGATTCCCATTCACGGCGGGTCGCTGCGACTGCTGGTCGGCAAGACAGGCAGCTCGAGCGTCCGAGTCGGCAAGCTGCTCGACGAAGAAGCCGCCTGGGGCGTGGCCAAGCCCGAGTTCTACCAGACCTTCGGCCAGCGCATCGAGCGGCTGCGGGGCGATCTGATCAAGATGCTGCAGGAGCTCAAGTCGCAAGGCCGGCGGATCGCCGTCTACGGGGCCTCGGCCAAGGGGAGCACCCTGCTCAATTACTTCAAAATCGGTCGCGACCTCGTCGACTTCGCGGTCGACCGCAATACGTTCAAGCAGGGCCGGTACACGCCCGGCACGCACCTGAAGATCCACAGTCCCGAGAAGCTGATCGAGGAGCATCCCGACTACGTATTGTTGCTGAGCTGGAACTTCGTGGACGAGATCATGGCGCAGCAGTCGGCTTATCGCCAAGGAGGCGGCCGCTTCATCATTCCGATTCCGCATTTGAAAGTGGCCTGACGCCGCGCTTTCGATCAATCGGCGGCGAGCCAGGGAGGGCTCAGTGGTGCTGTTTACCGAAACTCCAATACGCGGCGCCTTCGTCGTGGAGCCCGAGCCGCGCGCCGACGAGCGCGGCCTGTTTGCCCGCACCTGGTGCCGCCAGGAGCTGGCCGATCGCGGTTTCCTGGGCCGAGTGGCCCAATGCGGTGTTTCGTTCAGTCCGCGGCGCGGCACTTTACGCGGCTTGCACTACCAGACCGAGCCGCACGGCGAGGAGAAACTGGTCCGCGTGACGCGCGGCGCCGCCTACGACGTGATCGTCGACCTGCGCGGCAATTCTGCCACCTTTGGCCGCTGGTTCGCCGTCGAGCTGACTTGCGATAACCGCTGGGCACTGGCCATTCCGAGCGGCTGCGCCCACGGGCTGTTGACGCTCGCCGACGACACGGAGGTGTTCTACCAGATGTCGGCGCCCTATTGTCCGGCGGCCGCGCGCGGCGTGCGGTGGGACGATCCGGCGATCGGCATCGATTGGCCAGAAGCGGTGCAAGTCATCTCGGAGCGAGATCGATCGTGGCCGCTGCTCGCCCTAGGTCCACGGGCTGAGTTCTCGACATCGGCCGCCGGACAGGAGGCCTGCGCATGAGCCGCTTCACGGTGTTGGGCGGACG
>CAZPED010000141.1:0-7637 GCA_964585335.1 uncultured Planctomycetaceae bacterium
AATTTTCGCCGCAACTGATAGCCCTCGGCCGGCGCGTTGCACCGCACGCAGCGGTCGGGCAGCGCCTGGTCGGCGCCGACGACCAACAGGTTGCCGCTGCGCCAAATGGCGGCGCCGGTCGTGGGGTCGACCGCTGGCGGAGCAAACGATTGCGGCGAAGCGAACGGGTTGTGCGAATCCACCGGCTGGGTCCTTGCGGAGATGTTTTGCGATCAAACGCCACCACACGACGCACGCTCAGTCGCACGGAACGGCTAACCGCCCCCGCGCAGCTTCATATAATAGCGCTGCACTTCCGCCGCGCAGCACTGCCCGCTGGCGGCCAGCGTGTGGCAATGAGCCTCGGGCGTTTTGGTTTTTTCGAGCAGGGCCCGCACGCGGCGCACGCCCCCTTCGTCGATGTCGGCCTCGATGTCTTGCCGCGTCAGGCCAAAGCAGGCGCACAGCGGCGCATCGGGGTCTTTGGGCCAGACGGGCGCCTGTAGCGCCTCGGCCGTGACCCGGCGCTCGAACATGTCGAAGTACACGACCTCGCAGCGCGGGAAGGGGCAAAAGAAGGCCGTCTCGGCTAGGCCCGTGGCGGCCGCGTCGCGGACGTGCGATTGCCAGGTCTCGCGGTGGACGAGCACGCCCAGCGAGCCGCAGGCCGGACAGTGCAGCGCGCCAGTGTCGTCGGGTTCGCGAACGAAGGCTTTGTTCATGAGACGAAGTGACGCTGGCGATCGGCGCTCGAGGCACGACCGGCGTGCCGGCCGCTAGACCTTGGGTTCCCAGTTGGGGCGATACTCGCGGCTCCAGAGGGCCGCGGCGGCCGGGTTGTCGACGAGCTGGCCGGTCTTGGGGTCGAGATTCACGGTTTGGCCAGTGCGATAGGCGATGTTGCCCAGGTGGCAGAGCAGCGTGCTCTTGTGGCCGATTTCGATGTCGGCGTTGGGCCGCTCGCCCGAGCGAATGCAGGCCAGGAAGTTGCGCAGGTGCGGGTCGTGACCGTCGAAGCCCTTGGTCTGGCTGGCCACGAGTTTGTCGGCCGGATCGAAGAGCTGGTACTGGCGGCTGTCGAGCACGAGCGAGCCGCGGTCGCCGTAGAAGGCGATGCCGAACGTCGAGTTTTCGAACCCGCGGTGGTGCCAGTTGCGGCCTTCCCAGGTAATGGCCTTATCGCCGAAGTCGTAGGTGACGGTGTGAGTGTCGGGCGTTTCCTGGTCGTCGTCGAAGTAGTATTTGCCGCCGCCGGCGGTGACGCGGCGGGGATAGTCGACATCGAGGCCCCAGCGGCAGACGTCGAGCGAGTGGATGCCATTGTTGCCCAGCTCGCCGGTGCCCCAGTGCCAGAACCAGTGCCAGTTGTAGTGCACGACGTTGTCGCGATACTCGCGCTCGGGCGCGGGGCCCTGCCAGAGGGCATAGTCGAGGCCCGTGGGCACGGGCGCGGGTTTGACGTGTCCGATGGGCTGGCGGACGGCGTTGTACCATCCGCGGGAGAACAGCGCTCGGCCGATTTCGCCGGCGCGCAAGCGCTCGATGTCTTCGATGGTGCCCGGCATGCTGCGGCGCTGCGAGCCGAGTTGGACGACGCGGCCGTGTTTGCGGGCGGCGGCCACCATCAGCTCGCCCTCGCGGGGGTTGTGGCTGGCCGGCTTCTCGACGTAGACGTGCTTGCCGGCGGCGCAGGCCATGATCGTGGCCGGGCCGTGCCAGTGGTCGGGCGTGGCCACGACGACGGCGTCGACCGCCGGGTCGTCGAAAATGCGGCGCAAGTCGGTCACCCGCTGGGGCGCCTGCTGTTGTTTGCCGGCCACGGCGCTCACGGCCTTATCGATGACGCGCTCGTCGACGTCGCAGACGTAGGCCAAACGCGCCCCACCCACGGCGGCAAAGCTCGACGCCAGCGCCGTGCCGCGGCCGTTGGTGCCGATTACGCCCAGCACGACCGATTCGGCGGGGCTGTCGGCGGCGCGCAGCGCGCGCGCGGCGTAGCTGGCCGCCACGGCGCCGGCCGATTGCAGGAAAAACGTGCGGCGGGAAGTCGAACGGGTCATCGATGGTCCTCGTGGCGGGAAGCGGCGTAGGGCTTCAGAATACTCCCGCGGCGCGGGCCGACGCAAGCATTTGCCAGGGCGCGGCTCGCGCGGCGCAATTGCCAGTAGAGTCGACAGATGCGCGTCGCGGCGCAATGCCTGCGGGCGGCGTATGGGGCTCGCCACCGGCCGTCGTGCTGGTTGACATGCGCGGCCGGGCCGCCCTACGATAACAGCCAACCTCCCCCTGCGCCGCGCGTTCATGGTTTGAACCAGGTCCGGCAAGTAAGCTTGGCTCGGGCCGCGGCGCGAAACGTAATCATGCATTCTGAACAAAGCGCCTCGTCGAATCCGCCTCAGCCGGCACCGGTCGAGGGCGCCGTCAAACGTGCCGAACCCGCGGTGAAAGAGCCGCGCCCGGCCCATCTCGATCACGCCGCCGACGAGAGCAAGACGCCCGACGGTCATCACCGCACGTTCTGGCTGTGGGTGATGTGCCTGACGGGCGTGGACTACTTTTCGACGCTCGGTTACCAGCCCTCGATTGCCTTTGAAGCGGCCGGGGCGCTGGCCCCCTTGGCCACGGTGGTGCTGGTGCTGGTGACGCTGCTGGGGGCACTGCCCGTGTATTCGCACGTGGCCGAGTGCTCGCCCAACGGGCAAGGCTCGATCGGCATGCTCGAGCGGCTGGTACACGGTTGGACCGGCAAGCTGATGGTTTTGGCCCTGCTGGGCTTTGCGGCCACCGATTTTGTGATTACCAAAACGCTGTCGGCGGCCGACGCCGCGGTGCATATTCTGCATAACCCGCTTTGGACAAGCGCGCCGCAAGCGGTGCATGCCTGGAGCGAGGAGCAGCAGCGGATCGCCCTGACCATGCTGCTGTTGATCATTCTGGGAGCCAGCTTCCTGCGGGGCTTCAAGGAAGTGATCGGGATCGCCGTGCTGATCGTCTTCAGCTACCTGGTGCTGAACCTGGTGGTGATCGGCTCGGGCCTCGTGTACCTGGCGCGCCACCAAGATCTGCTTTCCACCTGGTGGACGCACGTCACCACGGGGGAGTGGCACCTGGAGCATGCGCCGCTTACCGGACATGGGCTGGGCACGGTCGTGGCGCTGAGCATCTTGCTGTTTCCCAAGCTGGCCCTCGGCCTGAGCGGTTTTGAGACCGGTGTGGCCGTGATGCCGCTGATCAAAGGGGACTGGGACGACACGGCCGAGAACCCGCACGGCCGCATTCGCAATACCCGTAAGTTGCTGATCACGTCGGCCGTGATCATGTCGATCTACTTGCTCGGTTCGTCGCTGGTGACGGCCACGCTGATTCCGCCCTTGGATCTTTCGCCCGAAGGGACGGCGGCGGACCGCGCACTAGCTTACCTGGCGCACGGCGAGGGGCCGCACGCCATCAACGGCATGTTCGGCAGCCTGTTTGGCACGATCTACGACGCCAGCACGATCGTGATTCTGAGCTTTGCCGGCATGAGCGCGATGGCGGGGCTGTTGAACCTGGTGCCGCAGTACCTGCCGCGCTACGGCATGGCGCCCGAGTGGTCGCGGGCCGTGCGTCCGCTAGTGATGTTGTTCACGGCCATCAACCTGTTCGTCACCTGGGTCTTCAAAGCCGACGTCGAGGCCCAGGGCGGCGCGTACGCCACGGGCGTGCTGGTGCTGATTTCGAGCGCCTGCGTGGCCACGGTGATCGACAACTACCGGCAACTGACTGGTCCGTGGATTGCGCGGGTACCGTGGCGCTACGTGGCGATCATGCTGGTTTTCTTCTTCACGGCGGCCGCCAACATGGTCGAGCGCCCCGACGGCATCAAGATCGCCAGCTGGTTCATCATCGCCATCATCGTGGCTTCGTTCGGTTCGCGGCTGAAGCGGAGCACCGAACTGCGGTTCAAGGCCTTCGAGTTTGCCGACAACAACTCGCGGTTCCTGTGGGACAGCCTCAAGCACCTGGAGTTTCCGGTGCTAGTGCCGCATCGCCCGGGCCGTCGCGGCCTGGACGAAAAAGAAGCCAGCATTCGCCGCCGCCACCGGCTGGGCGAGGACATTCCGATCGTGTTCATCGAGGCCGAGCTGGGCGATCCGAGCGAGTTCCAGCAGAGCCCCGTGATGGAGATCAAGCAGGAAGGCGGCCGGTTCGTGATCGCGGTGACCAAGTGCGCGTCGATTGCGCATGCCGTGGCCACGATTGCCCTGGAGCTATCGCGCGTCGGTCAGCCGCCGGAGATTCACTTCGGCTGGTCCGACGAAAACCCGCTGACGGCCGCGATTGGGTTCTTTCTGCTGGGCGAAGGCAACGTGCCTTGGCGGGTGCGCGAGCTGATTCGCAAAGCCGAGCCGAACCCGAAGTTTCACCCGAAAGTGATCATCGGCTGACGGCGGGTGGGGCGCGTCTGCTGCTGAGACGATCTGGCTGGGCGAATGCTTGCTGCCTCGCGCCGTTGCGGCGATTACAATGTGGGGCTGCGGCCCACAATCGCACTGTTTCGCGTTGCGGAGAGATGACCCACGATGACCGACAAGATTTTGCGCGCGGGCGCGGCGACCAGCAACATCACGCCGCCACTGGGCACGTCGCTCAACGGCGGCATGCAGGACCGCCTGGCCGATAACGTCCACGACGAACTGCACGCGCGGGCCCTGGTGCTCGACAACGGCCAGACCAGCCTGGCCATCGTGGTCTGCGATTTGTGCATGTGCCCGCAGGCGATCATCAACGAGGCCAAGCACCTGGCGCACGGGCACACGCGGATTCCGCTGGACCAGATGCTGGTGTCGTGCACGCACACGCACAGCGCGCCGACGATGGCGCCGACGTTTCAGAGCGAGCCGGACCCGAAGTACAATGCCTTTCTGACGACGCGGATCGCCGACGCGATTCGCCGGGCGCACCACAACCTGGCGCCGGCCAAGGTCGGCTGGGGCGTCGGGCGCGAGGCCACGCAGGTGTTCAATCGGCGTTGGAAAATGAAGGACGGCGTGTCGCTGGTCGATCCGTTCGGGCGGCCGGACCACGTGAAGATGAATCCGCCGGTGGCCAGCCCCGACCTGGTCGAGCCGGCCGGGCCGATCGATCCCGAAGTGGGCGTGCTGGCGGTGCAAACCGCGGCCGGGCGCCCGCTGGCGCTGTTGGCCAACTACTCGCTGCACTACGTGGGCGGTACGGCCGGCAACGACGTATCGGCCGATTACTACGGCGCGTTTGCCCGCCGCGTGGGTCAGCTGCTGGCGGCCGATGGGGCCGATCCGCCGTTCGTCGGCATCATGTCGAACGGCACCAGCGGCAACATCAACAACATCAACTTTCGCGAGAAGGCCGAAGCCCGGGAGCCCTACGCGCAGATTCGCAAGGTGGCCGAGCTGCTGGCCGTCGAGGCCGCGCGGGTGGCGCAGGCCGTCGACTACCAGGCGTGGGTGCCGCTGGCCGTGCGCGAAAGCCGGCTGTGGCTGGGGCGCCGCTCGACCCCCAAGGACGAAGTGGCGCGGGCCAAGTACATCCTCTCGCAGGCCAAGGGGCCCGTGCTCCAGAGCGTCGAGGAGATTTATGCCCGCGAGACGGTGCTGCTCAACGAGTATCCGCCTTACGTCGAGACGATCGTGCAGGCCATGCGGATTGGCGACTTGGGCATTGCGAGCTCGCCCTGCGAGACGTTCGTCGAGACGGGGCTGGCCATTAAGGAGCAGAGCCCGCTAAAGCCGACCTTTACGATCGAACTGGCCAACGACTATTGCGGCTACCTGCCAACGGCCGAGCATCACAAGCTGGGGGGCTACGAGACCTGGCGGGCCCGGTCGAGTTTTGTGGAAGTCGACTCAGAAGCCCGGCTGCGGGCAAAGCTGCTGGAGCTGCTCGGCCAGGTGGCCAAGGCGTAGGGCTACGTGGGCTGGGGGTGTTTGGGCTGTACGTGGGTGCACACTGGCGGAGCCAGTGGCACACGGGCCCAATGGGCTGTAAGTGGTCGTGGCGGTATCGGCGAGTGCCACTGGCTATGCCAGTGCGACGCTCCGAGTCGACCGTGGGTCACAGGCCCGGCCCGGTCGACTAAAAGCGGTTGCCCTTGGTGGTGAGCTTGATGCGCACCAGATACATGTCGGCGTTGATGTAGAGCGTGCTGCCGTCGTCGCCCCAGGCGCAGTTGCCCGTGGCCTGGCCGGTTTCGAACGTGCCCAGGTGGGTGCCGTCGGGGGCGAAGATGTGCAGGCCGCCGGGTCCGGTGGCAAACAGGTTGCCCGCCTGATCGACCTTCATGCCGTCGGGCAGGCCTTTCTGGCCGGCCTTGGCCCAGGCCGTGGCGTCGAAGAACTTGCGCGGAGCGCCCAGCGTGCCGTCGGCCTTGACGTCGAAAGCGAACCAGAAGGCAGCCTCGGGATCGGACTGCGCGACGTAGAGCGTTTTCTCGTCGGGCGAAAAGGCGATGCCGTTGGGGCGAGTCAGCTCCTTGGTGAGCAGCGTGACCGTGCCGTCTTTCGACAGCCGATAGACGCCGCAGTAGTCGAGCTCGCGGCGCGGATCGTCGAAGTTCTTCGGCAGGCCGTAGGGCGGATCGGTGAAGTACAGATCGCCGTTGGATTTGTACGTGGCGTCGTTGGGACTATTGAGCCGCTTGCCCTGGTAGCTGTCGACGAGCGTCTTTTTGCCGCCGTCCTTTTCGAGCCGCGAGACGCGGCGGTCGCCATGCTCGCAGAAGACGACGCGCCCCTGCGGGTCGACGGTCAGCCCGTTGCTGCCCGGCTAGGGCATGTAGTCGACCACGCCGGTGTAGCCCGAGGGCTTCATGAACAGCGAGATGCCCTCCCCTTCCTTCCACTTCATGACGCTGTTGCGGGGGATGTCGGAGAAGAGCAGATAGCCGCCGTCTTTGACCCAGGTGGGGCCTTCGGACCAGTCGAAGCCCTCGGCCAGTTGCTCCATCTGGGCGTCCTTGGGCACCAGCTTGTCGAGCCGCGGGTCTTTGCGCACGATTTTGCCGAAGGCCGGATACTTGGGCTTATCGGCCGCCGAAGACGACGAGGCCAACAGGCACAGGACCACAAGTGCGCAGAGCAAGCGCTCGATCGACGCCAATGAGGACATGGAAACCTCCGGGGAGAGTGCGAAGCTGGGATGGTGGGATTGGCTTTCCTGGTGCGTGTGAGCACTACGCTAGCCAGTGGGCGCCGGCGGCGTCAAGTTTTTTGCCGCAGCTGTTGGCCGATATACGGCACGGCCCCCAGCGCCGCCCCGGCCACCAGGCCGACGCCGTGGGCCCAGTTGGCCACGTTCATGCTGGGGTTGAGAATGCAAAGAATGAACCAGCCGATCATCCACACGGCCACGTCGTTGCGCAAGTACAGGCCCGAGGTGGGTTCGAGCCGTCCGCGCGTCCAGGCGTAGCCGAACAGTCCGTAGACGACGCCCGACATGCCGCCAAAGCCAGCCCCCGTGGCCTGGTATTGGCCGTAGTTCGACGGCACGGCGATGGCCAGCACCAAGAGCGCGAACCAGAACGAGCCGAGTCGGCGCTCGACGAGCGTGCCCAGGTCTTAGAGCATCCACATGTTGTAGATGATGTTCAGCGGGCTGAAGTGCAGGAAGATGGGGGTGACGAGCCGCCAGACTTCGCCCTG
>CAZPED010000142.1:0-7594 GCA_964585335.1 uncultured Planctomycetaceae bacterium
CCCTCGCAGAACAGAATTACGAAGGTGGTACCCACCTGAATGATGCCCGAAATCTCGCCCGGCTCGAGCTTAAAGGCGGCCTCTTCCAGGTATGGCTGCCCGCCATACCGCTGAATCGGCGGCACCTCGCCCCGGAGCGTGCGGCTGCCAGCCTCGATCGAGAACTGCTCGGCCAGGTCGCCAAAGTTCTTGGCCGTCGGGTTATCGCGGGCCTTCTCCCACACTTCATGAGCACGGCGCTCATTGTTCAGCACGATGGCCCGGCAACGCACCTTGCGGCCGTAGTTGGCCTCGTAGCCGCGCTCCAGATCGTCGGGCGTGACCTTGATCTTGTCGCCCACCAGTTTCTTCAGCGCCACGGTGGGCCAAACCTGGTCGTGCACGTAGACTTCCCGGGTCAGGTTCTCGGCCTTCAGCACGTGATCGAGCCAGCCTTCGACGTCGGGCTTGCCGTTGTCGAGCGTTTTGCCCATCGACATCGCGGCTCGGGCAATTTCGGCGTCGAGGTCATTGTCCGACACTTTCAGGTTGCGCTTCCGCAGCGCCTGGTCGAGCAGGCGGCGGTTGATCGTGCCTTCGAGCACTTCGGCGCCGTGCCGTTCCATGCACTCTTCGGCCAGCTCGCGCATGGTGATCTTCTGGCCGTTGATCATGGCGGCCACGCCGGGCAGCTGCTTGCTTTTGGCGGGGTTGTTCAGCACGTTTTCGACGACCGCGTCCTTCTGCAAGTCCTTGAAGACGTCGCCGGCTGCGCTGCGCAGTTTGCGGTCCTTGAGGGCCTCTTCGAGCATTGGCTCGATCTTGGCTCGATCGACTCCCTTGGTCGGCGGCACGTGCTCCTCGCACTTGACGAACACATTCATCTCGCCAACCTTGACGATCTTCGAGATTTCGCCCTTCTTGAGCGCGAAGGCCGCGGCCTCGAGGTTCGGATCGCCCATGTGACGGCGGATCGGCTGGATCAGGCCATAGGCGCTGGCACTGTTGATGTCTTGCGAATGGTTCTTGGCCAGCGCCGGAAACTCCTCCGGCTTGGCCACCGCCTGGGCGTGGATTTTGCGAGCCTTGTCGGGATCGGCCAGCGCGATGAGCCGTACCTTGACCGCCGGTCCGAACTCGCTTTCGTAGGCCTCTTCCAGTTCCTGGCGGGTGACGGTCAGTCTGCTCTTGGCCAACTCGCGCAGGGCCAGGGTCGGCCAAATGATATCGCGACGGTAAGCGGCGGCCTTGATGTTACGCTCTTTTTCCAGCGTCTTGATCCACTGGTCCTTGGTGAACGAGAACTTCCTCGCCATCCGGTCGATTTCTTCCTCGACCATTTCGTCGGAGATCACGATGTGACGCTGCTTGCAGGCCTCGTCGATGAGGCGGCGGTTGACCATGCTCTCGAGCACGTCGGTGCCGTAATGAATCAGGCACTCCTTGGCCAGGTCGTCGCGCGTGATCGGCTCGTTGTTGACGATCGCCGCCATCGGGTTTTGCTTGGGGGACTGCGCCGATTTACCGGGCGCAACCGGCGGCGCCTTGGCCGGCTCGGTGGCCGAGGTGCGCTTGACGTTGGTCGTCGGTGGCTTGGCCGAGGCACGATCGGCCGGCGAATACCAGCGGACCAGCAGGCAAACGCCTAACACGGCCATGCCGCTGAAGAACCAGCCCGCCCGCTGGGCAAAACCCACCATACGCGACGAAGTGGGGGAAGAACGTTCGCCATCCATAGCCATCTCCCTCATGTGCGCAGTCGTACGACGCTTGCCGGCAGCCCTCCTGGCATGCTGGGGCGGGAAATATACGGGATGACGGCAAGCAGGGTCAAGCCAGATTGCCGAGCGCAACAGGGCTGCTAGCAATCGCTTCTGGAGCTGCCGACTCTGGCGAAACGCCTACCGCGCCGATTTGGCTTTTTCGACCGCCGCGCGAATTTCGGCCGGGCGGTTGGTGATGATGCCGTCGATCTTGGCCGCGACCAACTGCAAGGCCCGCTCGGGGCTGTCGACCGTCCAGACCCAGGCCTTCCAGCCGCGGGCATGGATGGCGGCAATCGACTCGGCCGTTGTGAAGCGGTCTTCCCAGCCCACGACCCGGGCGCCGGTCTTGGCCACCGCGTCGAGCTTTTCGGGCGTGACCTCCTTGTGGCCCAGGGCTCCCAGCACGAGCTCGGGTGCCAGCTTGTGGCAACCTTCCAGGAACGTCCAATCGAAGGCTTGCACGACCACGTCGCCCAACAGGTTTTCCTGCGTCAGTAGTTTGACGCAGGTCTCGGGATCGCCGGCCTTGCGCTCGATGAGCGTGATCGAGCCCGGTTGGATCGTGGCCAGGGCTTGCTCGAGCGTGGGGATGCCCGCGCCGGCAAACTTGGGATTGAACCAGCTGCCCGCGTCGAGCTGTTTCAGCTCCGCGGCCGTCTTGCTGGCCAGGCGGATTTTTTGCCCGCCCCAGAGCGAGACGGCGTTGCTCGTGCGGTCCAGGTCGCCGTCGTGAAAGACCATTGGCACGCCGTCGGCCGAATGGTGGTAGTCGAGTTCCACCAGGTCGGCGCCGGCTTTGACCGCTGAGGCGAACGCCGGCAGCGTGTTTTCCGGAGCCACTTTGCTGTCGCCGCGATGGGCGATGATCAACAGCTCGGAGCCAAACACCCGGTCATTGACCCGCCCTGGTTTGTCGGCCGCCGATGCCGACGAGGAGAAAGCAGTCACGACCAAGACTCCTTCAAGGGCCAGAAGCAGAGCGCTGCGGATCATGGTGCTGGTCTTTCGCAAGGGTGATGGCCAGGCCACGGGCGAACCGATGCACGCGGCCGGCCGGCGCGGGCTACTCCTCCATGACCTCTTTTTCTTTGGCCGTGGCCAGATCCGTGGCCTTGGTTTCGAACTTCTTGGTCAATTCTTGAACTTCGTCCTTCACCTGGTCGCGTTCGTCCTCGGTGAGCACTTTGTCTTTTTGCTCTTGTTCGGCAGCTTTGTTGCCGTCGCGGCGCACGTTGCGGATCGAAATCTTGGCTTCCTCGGCCAGCTCGCGAATTCGCGCCGAGAGCTTCCGCCGCACTTCGGTCGACAGCGGCGGAATGTTGATGCGGATCAGACGGCCGTCGTTCTGAGGGTTCAGCCCCAGGCCGCTCCACTGCACCGCCTTTTCGATGTCCTTGAGCGTGCCGGGATCGAACGGGCGAATGACGATTTGCGTGGGCTCAGGCGCGCCGACCGAGGCGATGGCCTTGATCGGCGTGGGCGACCCATACACTTCGACCCGGAGCGAGTCGACCAGGCCAGGGTTAGCCCGGCCGGTGCGAATGCCGGCCAGGTCCTGCTTGAGCTTGGCCAGGGCCTTTTCCATGCGATCTTCGGTGTCGAGCAGAATCTCTTCGACGCTCATGACCTCGTGCCTTTCGCAAGTCGGGGGGCGCCGCGCGGTAGAACGCGCCGGCCGCGGCGAGACTATCGGGTGACGGCCACCTGGCTGCTGATCAGCGTGCCGATCCGACCGCCGTGGACCGCCCGCTCGATGTTGCCTTCTTTCTTGAAGTTGAAGACCAGAATCGGCATGTCGTGCTCCATGCACTGCGTGATCGCCGTCGGATCCATGACCCGCAGGTTCTGCTCGCGGACCGCGTTGTAGCTGAGTTCGCTGTAGAGCAGGGCGTGCGGGTTCTTTTCCGGATCGTCGCTGTAGACGCCGTCGACCCGGGTGGCCTTGAGCAGGATGTCGGCGTCGAGCTCGAGCGCGCGCTGGGCGGCGGCCGTATCGGTGGTGACAAACGGGCTGCCGGTGCCGGCGGCCAGAATGACAATCCGGTTTTTTTCCAGGTGTCGTTTGGCGCGGCGGCGAATGTACGGCTCGGCCACGCCGTCCATGCGAATGGCGGTGAGCAGCCGGGTTTCGACGCCGAGATGCTCGATCGCGTCTTGCAGCGCCAGGCCATTGATCACCGTGGCCAGCATGCCCATGTAGTGGGCCGTGGCTTCCTGGATGCTGCTGCTGCCGGCGGTGAACTGCGCGCCGCGGAGGATATTGCCGCCGCCGATCACGATGGCGATTTGCACGCCCCCCTGCGCGGCCTTGCAAACCTGGCGGGCGATCAGCCCGACCTCGTCCATGGCAATGCCACGATCGCCGGCATGTGCGAAGCTTTCGCCCGAGAGCTTGAGCACCACGCGGCGATAGCGTGGGGCATCTTCAGAGGTCGATCGATCGGACATCGCGGTTCGTCTCCTGACGGTGGGCCCAAACGCCGCCTTCGTTCGGACGGTTACTTGCCCAGCTCCCAATGAATATACCGCACGATCTTCATGCCGTTCTCCGCGGCATACTTGCCCACGGTTTTCTTGTCGTCCTTGACGAACGGCTGCTCGGTCAGCACCCGTTCGGCGAAGAAGTTGCGCAGCCGGCCCTCGACCATCTTGCCGATGATATTCTCGGGCTTGCCTTCCTTGCGGGCGGCTTCCGACAGGATCTCGCGCTCCTTGTCGACTTCGGCGGCGTCCAGGTCTTCCTTGTTCAGCACCTGCGGCCGCATGGCGGCAATGTGCATGCAGATGTCCCTGGCCACCTCGGGCTTGCCGCCCGTCACTTCGATCAGCACGCCCACGGTCTTGCCGGCGTGGTGCACATAGCCGGCGCACTTGCCGTCAACGCGGGCAATGCGGCCAACGCGAAAAACTTCGCGGATCCGGTTGGTCAGGTCGTTCAGCCGATCGCCCAGCGTGCCGGTGCCGCTCGGCGAGGCCTGGGCAAGCAGCTCCTCAGCGGTTTTGGCGCCGGGCCCCGTGGCCAGCTGCTTGGCCATGTCGTTGGCCAGGACGATGAACTCTTCGTTGCCGGCCACCGGAGCGCTTTCGCAAAGCAGCTCGACCAGGGCGCCGACTCCCTTGTCCCAATCGGTGAACAAGCCCATGCGGCCGAAGGCCGTCTCGCGGCCGATGCGGCTCTCCTGCACCTTAATATTGTCCTTGCGCAGCCACTCGATCGCGGCCTGTTCGTCGCCGCCCGTGGCCTGCAAGGCTTCCTTACACTTCATCATCGGGAGGCCGGTCTTGTCGCGCAGCGACTTGACGGCCGACGCCGGAATGTTGGTCATCGTGGTTCCCCTTCAATCATCGCGTCAAATTGGATGGTGTGTTCGTGGAATCAGTGCCGCCATGACCCGAGTGGCTGTCCCAGCGCTGGCGCACAAATCAGAGCCATGGCGCAGCGCCCAGGGAAGTCGTCACCCTCAGGCAAGTCGGAACCGAGCCGGTCAGCCAGCAACGGAAGCTTCCGCTCCGTCGGTCTTCTGCCGTTCCATGTCCGCGGTCGTGGTCGAGCGACCCTCGACAATCGCGTCGGCCAGTTGTTGCACGATCAATTCGATCGAGCGAATGCTGTCGTCGTTGCCCGGAATCGGCAGATCAACCAGGTCCGGATCGCTGTCCGTGTCGATCAGCGCCACGGTCGTGATGCCCAGCTTCTGCGCCTCGCGAACCGCGTTGCGCTCCTTCTTCGGGTCGATCACCACCAGGCACTCGGGCAAGCGGTTCATCGTCCGCATGCCGTGCAAGTTGCGGTACATCTTGCGATATTCGCGGTTCAGGGCCGACTGCATCTTCTTCGAATACGTGGACAGCTGATCGCTCGTACGCAGGTTTTCCAGCTCTTCCAGGCGGGTCAGCCGGTTGCGGATCGTGCGAAAATTCGTCAGCGTGCCGCCCAGCCAGCGATCGCTGACGTAAGGCATCGCGCAGCGCTCGGCCTCGCGCTCGACCGTTTCGCCGGCCTGACGCTTGGTGCCCACGAACAGCACCAGGCTGTTGTTGGCGGCCAGCTGCTTGAGATACTTTTTGGCCCGCAACAAACCGCGAATCGTCTCGCGCACGTCGATGACGTGAATCAGGTTCTGCCGGGCATAGATATAGGGCCGCATTTTGGGGTTCCAACGGCTGGCCCGATGCCCAAAATGCACGCCCGCTTCAATAAGCTGCTTTACCAGGACTTGCGACACAAGAAATCTCCTCGGATGGCACACCGGCTCAGTTGCGCTTGGCGGCAAGGCCAGCGCGGTCCGGCGTTCAATGGGAACCCGTCGGTCGGTAAAAGGTCGATCGCGCAGAGCTTGGACCGTTCAAGTCAGGCGAGCCAACCAATTTAGCGGCTTCAGGTTAGTGCGTCAATTGCCGATTCCGCTGGGTCGCCCAAGGGGCGTTCCTCGAGCGAGAAACGAGAGCGGCTGCCGCGAAGCAGTTGTCGCGGCCTTAGCTTGGCCGCCGGGCGGCGCGCCGCCGGCGATAACCCCAGCCGCCCAGGATGCCTAGCCCCAGGCTGGCCAGCACCGCGCTGGAGGGCTCGGGCACCGTGCTGGTTGAGGGCTCAAGGCCGAACAGGGCCGAAAGCTGCTGAGCCTCGATGCCGGCGGTGTAGGCCGTGTGCATGGCCCACGATGACGACTGTCCCCAGGTTTTTCCCACCAGGGCCAGGTCGGCAAAGTCCACGCGGCCGTCGCCATTCAAATCGCCTTGGCTCCAGCCATAGCCGCCGCTGGCCATGGTGCTGCCCCAGTTCGAACCGATCGTGGCCAGATCGAAGAAGTCGACCGTACCGTCCATGTTCGTATCGCCCGCCAGCAATTGGTGCCAGGTCATCAGCGGGTCGCCGACGATCGTGTTGACGTACGAGAGTTGCCGGGTGGCGCTCCAGACGGCCTCGGCCCAGGTTTTGCCGTCGAGCAGCATCTGGAACATTTTGTCTTCGTTGGTCACGCTGCTGGCGCTGCCGCCTGGCTCTTCCACGTTGCCGGTACCGGCGGTGCCGCCCTTGGCGATCCACTCGGCGACCAGGCCCTGCTGGTTATGGTTGCCGCCGACGTTGAAACTGTAGGCGTTGTAGCTTTCCCAGGTGTGAAAGACCGCGCCGTCGGCCGGCGTGATGTTCAGACCGTCGGTAATGTAATTGGGTGGTGTCGAACTCTGGTTCTTGCCAAAGCTCACGTAACCCATCAGCGGCCCCGAAGTTGAAGAGACGAAAGCCCCCGTGTTGTCGTAAGTGACGGGCAAACCATCGGGCACCAGCACGTTGTTCACCAGGCTGGCGGTCGTGGGGCCGTAGTTCTTCGAAGGATCGGTGTCGACGATGAAATGCATCGGTCCATTGGGACTGTTCATCGGCCCGATGAACGCGTTTTGCGCGCGATCGATCTCGCCGATCACGTCGCTGGTTGTGAAGCCGTCGAGCCGGGCGGTCAACCGTGTGCCGAACGCGCCGTGGCTGAACGAGGCGCTTGACTGATAGTAGGGATTTGCCGAAAACTGGCCGCTGAGCGTGAAGCTCTGGTCACCCATCATTTGCCAGGAGGAAACCGTGTCGATCGAGGTCAGCTCGCTTTCGAGACTCGAGTAGGGCTTCCACGAGAGAATGCTCCGCGTGGTGCCCGAGGGATCGATGTAAGTGGGTAGCGCGGGCCAGGTGGCCGTGGGCGCGGGCTCGGTCACCTGGATGCGCAGGGGCAGGCCTTTGGTGGTGACAATCACGTCGGTCGACGACGTGAGTGCCGCTTGAACCTGCGGCCGAATCGTCGAGAGGTAATCGTCGGCCGTGATCGTCTCGCTGGTGCTCACGCCAGTGAGTCCCA
>CAZPED010000143.1:0-7588 GCA_964585335.1 uncultured Planctomycetaceae bacterium
GTGCCGCCGCGCCGCAGAGCAGCTCGATCGGCGACCGCCTCGATATTTCCGAAGCCGGCCAAATCGCCGGCCGCCTGGCCGAACTGCCCGAGATTCGCGCCGAACGCGTGGCCGAACTGCGGGCCGCCATCCTCAACGGCACGTACGAAACCGACGCCAAGCTGGATGTGGCCCTCGACCGGCTGCTCGACGAAATCGCCTAACGGCCGATTCTCGCGGAATTTAACGCCCCCGCGGTCGTCGCAGGCGACCGCGGGAAGCGCTGCGCGGCCCGGCCAAGCGCCTTGAAACGGACGCGTCAGGCCCTAGAATTTGATAATCATTATTGCTTGACCGCTTGGGGCGCTTGCCCCGGTGACAAGCCAGTTATCACATCGTTGCCGGCGCCGGGCCGGCCGGGCCAACCATGGCGCAAGACTTTTCGCTGGGAACCGTCGAAGTTGCGCTCCCCCCGCGCGAACGCTTCGAAGAATTCCTGCAAAGTCGCGGCAAACGCATCACCCAGCAGCGCCGGGTCATCGTCGAGGAGGTCTTTCGGCGCCACGACCACTTCGACGCCGAAGACCTGATCAAGCACCTGGGCAGCGTGGCCGAGGCCCGTCGCGTCAGCCGGCCCACGGTCTATCGCACGCTCAGCGAGCTGGTCGACGCCGGTCTGCTCCGCAGCATGACGCTGGCTGGACGTAGCGTCTACGAACACGACTACGGCTACCCGCAGCACGATCACTTGCACTGCCAGAAGTGCAACAAGCTGATCGAGTTCCACAGCGACGAGGTGGCCCGCATCGGCGAGGAGCTGGCCCGCCAGTATCAGTTTCGCGTCACCGGGCACCGCTTGATCTTCAGCGGCATCTGCGCCGACTGCCGGGCGACGAAGCGGCCGAATCGGAAGCTTGACCTCGTGTAGGGTGACTGCCCCCGCTTGTCAGCCTTGGCCCAGCCCGTCACGCTGTCTGCTAGACGCGAATTTCCGCCTCGCCGGTTAGCCCATCGCCGTACCGCGCTCGAATCGGCTCGACGACTTCGGCCAGAAACTCGTCGACCTGCTCGGGCGCACGCCCCACAAAGCGCTGGGGATCGAGCTCGCTCGACAGGTCGATGCCCGCGAAGGCCGGATCGGCCGCCAGACGCTCTAACAGATCGTTCGGCTGGCCCTGCTGCTTGACCACCGCGCCGGCCGCCTGGCTGTGCTGGCGGATCCGCTCGTGCAGGTCCTGGCGGTCGCCGCCGCGCGCCACGGCGGCCATCAGGATGTTCTCGGTGGCCATGAACGGCAGCTCTTCGTCCACGTGCCGGGCGATCACCTTCGGATAGACCACGAGCCCCGAGGCCACGTTCTGATACAGCAGCAGGATGGCGTCGATCGCCAGAAACGCCTGCGGAATCACCAGGCGGCGGTTCGCGCTGTCGTCGAGCGTGCGCTCCATCCACTGCGTGGCCAGCGTGGCCGCGGTGCTCGACTGCAGGCTGAGCACGAAGCGGGCCAGCCCGCAAATCCGCTCGGCCCGCATCGGATTGCGTTTGTAGGCCATGGCCGAGCTGCCGATCTGGTCGGCCTCGAACGGCTCCTCGACTTCCTTGCGGCTTTGCAGCAGCCGCAGGTCGGTGCCGGCCTTGTGCGCGCTGCCGGCAATGCCCGCCAGCACGTCGAGCACTTGCGCGTCGACCTTGCGCGAATAGGTCTGCCCGGTAACCGCGTAACTATCCGCGAAGCCCAGCTTCCGGGCCACCAGCGCGTCGAGCTGCCGCACCTTGGCATGATCGCCGGCAAATAGTTGCAGGAAGCTGGCCTGGGTGCCGGTCGTGCCTTTCACGCCGCGCGCCTTCAGCGTCTCCAGCCGATGGTTCAGCTCGGTCAGGTCTTGCACCAGGTCGTAAATCCACAGGCAGGACCGTTTGCCAACGGTCGTCGGCTGCGCGGGCTGCAAGTGCGTGAACCCCAGGCAGGCCAAGTCGCGATACTGCCGGGCAAAGCCCGCCAGGCGATCGATGACCGTCACCAGGCGGCCGCGCAGCATCTCGAGCGCTTCGCGCATCAGGATCAGGTCGGTGTTGTCCGTGACGTAGCAACTCGTGGCGCCCAGGTGAATGATGGCCCGGGCGTCGGGGCAGGCGTCGCCGTAGGTGTGTACGTGAGCCATGACGTCGTGGCGCAGTTTGCGCTCGTACTGGCTGGCCTTGGCAAAGTCGACGTCGTCGACGTGGGCCCGCAGTTGTTCGATTTGCTGGCGGGTGATGGGCAGTCCCAGTTCGGCCTCGGCCTCGGCCAGCGCGACCCACAGTCGGCGCCAGGTGCTGAACTTGCGCTGCGGCCCCCAGAGCACGGACATGGCCTGCGAGGCGTAGCGTCCCACCAGGGGATTGTCATACATCGAGTGATCGGTCATGGCGGAGTCGCAAGGCCTTTCCAAACGAGCGGCGTCAAAACCATTAAAGGTACCAGCGCGGCCCTCCGCGTTCAAAGGCGCCGAGGGCGCGGTGTTGCCCAAACGCTGCACGCGTAGCCCGCTTCTACATATTCGTCAAATCATCGCCGCCGCCGGGGCCGACCAGCGCGTCGAGCGCGGCGGCCAGCGCGGCTGTGTGGCGGTCGTCCTGGGCATAGACGCGGCAAATCCGGTGGCTGGCCGGCAACTGCCGAAAGAGTTGATCGTCGCCCAGCGGGCGAGGTTCGTCGCGCGCCGGATCCCACAGGAAATTCTGCCCCGCCGCCGGGCCCCGCGTGTCGGGCCGGTGAATGTGCCGCGCCAGGTCTACCCGTAGCGGCAGCTCGGCCAGCTCAGCCGGCAGTTGCCGCCGCAACTCGCGCTCGACGAACTCGGCGTTCGAAAAAATGCTGCTCCGCTCGGCCTCGGCGGCGCCGAACACCAGGTTCCGCTGGCAGGCCATCTTCCAAGGCACCTCGCGATTCAAAAACGCTTGCCAGCGATCGCCCAGCACCCGCTGGTGCTCCTGGTCGCTTTCGCTCCACCGCGCCACGTCGACCAGCAGCGACCACTCGGTGAAGCGGCGGTACGCTGGCAGATGCTCCAGCGGATTGCCGGGAAACAAGTACTGCTTGCCGTCGCGAAACAAATCGGCCAGCGTCAGGTCGATCGCCCGCACGGTGCGATGAAAATACACGGTGCGAAACAGGTCGGCTCGCACGCCCATGAACTGCACGAGCGCGGCCACGCCGCGGCTGTGAATGGTCAGCCCCTGAGGGGTGAAAAAACTGTAGTGCAGCAGCCGGTCGAGGTCGAAGGCCCGCGCGTTGTAGCCCGACATGTAGGCGTCGCGCAGCACGAAGTCCATGTTGTCGATCGTGTAGATGCCGCTGAACAGGCTGCGCAACAGCTCCAGCCAGCGCGGCGCGCCGGCCTGCTTGTCGGCCGGGCGCGGACGCTTGATCAGGTACGCGATCTGCGCGGGATCCAGCTCTTCGCCGCTGGCCAGCTCGCCGTGTGGGTTGCGGCGGATGCGGCGGAGCAGGGGGCCCAGCTCCTGGTCGATGATCACGCCGCCGACGGTCTCGTGGCTGAGCCCGAATTGGCTGAGAAAGTGCTCGTCGAAAAAGTGGCCGAAAGGGCCGTGCCCCACGTCGTGCAGCAGCCCGCTCATCCGCACCAGCGATTCGACGTACCCGCGGCTGGGCGTGTCGGGGCAGGCCTCGCGCAGGCTGTCGTACAACGCCGCCACGGCCCGGCTGCCCAGGTGCATCACCCCCAGCACGTGCTGAAAACGGGTGTGCTCGGCGGTGGGAAACACCCACCAGGCGGTTTGCAGCTGATGGATCTGCCGGAGCCGCTGCACCCAGGGGTGGTCAATGATCTGCCGCTCGGCCACTTCGCCCGGCTCGCGGCCGCGGGCGACAAACGGGATGTAGCCGTGAACGGCGTCGTGGCTGAGATTCTCGCTTTGGAAGTCCCGCATCGAAAATTACTAGTGCTACGAAAGTGCGAGCGCTCCGCGCTCGGGGGGATTGCTGCCGACAAATGTTGGTGGCAGTTGAATGACAGGGTCGATCGCCAGCGCGACGTCCACGCCGTTCAGGCCAGCGACGTCGGTATTGTATCGCTCGCGGCGCTCGATTTGCAGCCGCTCACGCAGACTCGGTGGCGATCGTCAAACTTTCACGCGCATGCTGGCTTGCAGGCTGCACAGTTTGCCTAACCGCGCAGGCGAGTGTGCGTGCCAGCGGCCTGACCATTTCGGCCGGAAGTTCGCGTTCGGTAAGCAATAAGGCGCACAGTGGTCGTGCTGATTGTTGGTCCATCCGCGGTCGATCTAGAATGCATAGCCGTCCAAGCATACACTCTTAGCGAGACTTTGCCGCCTGCCGTGCCAGGACTTCCGGCTTGTCAAGCGAGTAGCCAAGGAGATACATCGTGGCGAGATTGTCGCATGGGGTATGGTTAGCCGTCGCGCTGATCCTTCTGAGTTTGCAGCCCAGTAGCCAAGCGGCCGTACCCTCGGCGGAAACTCTGCTTCCCAATTCGACCAAGGGCTTTTTGGCGATCGGCTCCGTCGATAAGTTCCGCGACGCCTGGAACAAGACCCAGCTGGGTCAGCTGATGCAAGACCCGGCGATGAAGCCCTTTGTCGAGGATCTCAAGCAGCAGCTGCAGCAGAAGTGGGCCCAAACCCACCAGAAGCTCGGCATCGGCTGGAACGACCTGGACGGCGTGCCCTCGGGCGAAGTGGGCATCGGCCTAATTCTGCCCAGCGCCAACGAAGTGGCCGTGGCGATCACCGCCGACATCACGGGCAACCTGGCCCAGGCCAACGCCTTGCTCGACAAGGTGGCCGAAAACATGGCCACCCGCAAAGCCGTCCGCAGCCAGAAGACGCTGCTGGGCGTGTCGGTCACCGTGTTCGACATTCCCAAGCACGAGGACGAACCGGCCCGGCAGATGGTCTACTACATCAAGGACGACCTGCTCGTCGCCTCGGATAACATCAAGGTCATCGAGGGCATCATCGGCCGCCAGGCCGCCAGCCGGCAAGACAGTCTGGCGAGCGTGCCCGCCTTCGAGAACATCACCAAACGCTGCACGACGGCCGCTGGCGAAGTGGTGCCCCATGCCCGCTGGTTTGTCGAGCCGTTTGGCTATGCCGACGCCATGCGGCTGTCGAGCACCCAGCCCCGCAAGAAGGGCACCGACATGCTGAAGATCCTGCGCGAGCAGGGCTTCACGGCCATCGAAGGCCTGGGCGGCTTTGTCAACTTCTCGACCAACCAGTACGAAATCCTGCACCGCACGTATGTCTATGCTCCCGGCAACAAGTCGGGCGAGCGCTTCAAGCTGGCGGCCCGCATGCTCAAGTTCCCCAATGGCGGCCAGTATCTGCCGCCCGACTGGGTGCCCCGCGACGTGGCGGTGTACGCCGGCATCAACGTCGACACGAAGAACGCCTTCGAGAACTCGAAGACACTGGTCAATGCCATCGTCGGCGACGAGGTGTTCGAGGACGTGCTCGACTCGATCCGCACTGACGAGAACGGTCCCAAGATCGACATCCGCCGCGACGTCATCGCGCACCTGGGCAACCGCATCACGCTGGTCTCCGACGTGGCAATGCCCATCACGCCCAAGAGCGAGCGGATGGTCGTGGCGATCAATGCCCTCGACGAGAAGAAGCTGTTCGAGGCCATCAAGAACTGGATGGAAACGGACCCCGACACGCGCCGCCGCGAGATCAACGGCCAGGTAGTCTGGGAAATCGTCGACCAGGAAGCCGAACTGCCGATGGTCACCATCGAGAACAGCCCGCTCGATAACGAGGTCAAGGCCGAGGAAGAAGAGGAAGAAGAAAAGCCGCTGTTGCCCAACTCGGCGGTCACGGTCGTGCACGGCCACCTGTTCATTGCCACGCACATCGACATTCTGGCCAAGGTGCTCAACAGCATCGGCGGCCCGAAGCTGGCCGACAGCGCCGACTACCTGCGGGTCGAGCAGGAAGTTCACAAGCTGCAGCAACCCGAGCAGTTCGGCATGGTCTTTACCCGTACCGACGACGCCTACCGCGGCGTGTACGAGTTGCTCAAGACCGGCCGCATGCCCGAATCGGAGTCGCTGTTTGGACGGCGGCTCAACTCGATGCTCGGCGAAGGCAAGGAAGGCGTGCTGCGGACCCAGCGGATCGACGGCAGCAAGCTGCCCGACTACGACATGGTCCGCCGCTACCTCGGCCCGGCCGGCATGACGATGACCAGCGAGGAAGAAGGCTGGTTCGTCACCGGGTTCACCCTGAACAAGGAAGCCCAGTAGGCCAGCGGCGCGCCTGCCGCGGCAGCGACATCCCTGACCGGTCCCGTGTTCCCGTCGTGCTGACGGTCACGGTCCGCGCCCTCTAGGGCTGGACCTTGGCCCAGAAGACGTGCTGGCGGTCGGCCCGGGTGCGAGCATCCTCCAGCATAACGGCCAGGTCCGGCTCGACGCGCTTGGTTTTGCCGCTGCCGCCCACCGAGATTTTCATCGGGCGGTTGAAGTCGACCATTTCGGGCGACAGCCAGATCGTCACGTTCTCGCCGGGGCTGGCCACACTGACGCCGTTCGTGGCCAGCACCTTGGCGTTGACCTGCACGGGCTGCACCCCGCGGCTGGGCGGCCAGTGTTCCGGATCGACAATGCCGCGCGAGTTGAACGACTCGGCCTCGTACCACCAGAAGTAGTTGTCCCAAGAGCGCATTGTCACCACGCTGAACTCCTTGGGAAAGAAGTTCCGGCCGGGCCGGCGCCCCATCCACTCGAACAGGTTTTGGATCTCGTCGTGAAAGTCCTCGTGGCCGCGGCCGCGGAACTCGACCACGGTAACGTCGAAGCGGCCCGTGATGTAACGATCGAGGTCCTGGGCGTTCTCCTTCACCCGGTCGGCGTCCATTTCGCCCTGCACGACGTAGAACGGCACCAGCTTTGCGTTGTGCCAGTAGCGTGAGCAGTACTTGTCGCTGTCGGCGACGATCGGAATCACGCCGGCCCAAAGGTCGGGATGCGCCAGGCCCATGTCCCAGGCGGCGCTGCCACCGGCCGAGTGCCCGGTAATGAACACCCGGTCGGTATCGATGGAAAACCGCCGGCAAGCGTCGCGCAAACTGGCCAGCACGCAGGCATGTTCGCGTGCCGAAAACTCGTATTCTTTCTGGCCGTCCTTGAGCCATTCAACGGCAATGACGATGTAGCCCAGACGCGTGGCCTGGCCCTGGCGCGCGCCGCTGGGGTCGCGGTCGCCGGCCCACCAGTCGACTTGATTGTCGGGCGTGGTGCCGGTGCCGTTGAGCGTGACGATCGTCGGATAGCGCACGTGCGGATCGTACTGCGGCGGCAATTGCACGTAGTATGTGGCGTCGGCCTCGCGGTCGATGCCGATCGGCACTTGCAGCTTGTAAAAGCCTGGCGCGCCGGGCGAAGGCGCCGGCGTTTCCAGCGGCGGCTTCATGTTGGCCAGCAACTTGGCCACGATGGCTGGCGACGAGCCTTCGAGCCCTTGAAGCTGCTCCAGCAGCTTGTCGCGGTTCAGCTTGAGCGACTCGGTCAAGTACGCCTGGATCACGCCGCGGACCTTGATCGTCGACAGCACGACGTTCAAGTTCGTTTCGGCAGCGTCG
>CAZPED010000144.1:0-7540 GCA_964585335.1 uncultured Planctomycetaceae bacterium
ACACTGCCAGCCAGCTCATCTGAGCCGATCCGCTAGCGTTCAACTCTGCGTGTCGAGCCGCAGGAAGCACCACGCCAGAAACAAGAACCCGAGGCCAAAACCGCACAGCACCGTGCAGGCTTGCAGAATCAGGTGCAGATTCGGCGCCACGGGGTTGGCCAGCAGTTGCTTGTAGGCGATTAGCGCCCAGGCGTGCGGCGTCACCAGGCTTAACCGCTGCATGTTTTCGGGCATCATGTCGCGGTCGCCCATCAGGCAGCCGCTGATACCCGCCAGCACCAGCACCAGCAGTGTGCCGTAAATGGCCACCTGGCCTTCGCTGCGTGCCACGGCGGCCACCAGCATGGCCAACCCCATGGCCGACAGCGAGGTGGCGAACACTACGGGAATGAGCCACCACGGCTCGGGCCCCCAGCTCATATCGAACACCAGCTTGCCGGCCAACAACAGGAAGAAACCCTGGGCCAGCGACAGGCCGAAGCAGGGGAGCAATTTGCCAATTAAGATCTGGCTGCGCGAGAGGGGCGCCGCCCGCAGCCGCTTGAGCGTGCCTTGGCGCCGTTCGGCCACGAACAGCCAGCCGACGGTCAGCACCAGAAAGTAAGCGAACATCACGGTATACGAAGGCACGATGATCTGGTAGCGCGCAGCGCCGCGGCTGAGCCACCCAGAGCCCGACTGCGACTTGTACGTAGCGACTTCAGCCCCCGTGCCGGGCCGTGGCTCGGAGCGCGTCAGCGAGGCCCAAGTCTTGCCCGTCAGGTTGTAGTTGGGAAACATCCGCTGCAGCCCGGCTTTGACGATCGGACCCAGCCGCTGGCCGATCTTTTCGAACGCCCGGCCGATCATCCAGGGGAGCACCACGCGCAGCATCGTCACCTGGCCGACCTGTTCGATGATCGACGAGGCGGTCAGCTGCGTCGGATCGCGAATCAGATGCGCGTCGAGCGCCTCGAGGTCGACGCCGTCGCGAAACAGCGGGTTGACACCACCTTCCATGAACGAGCTGTTGGTCATTTGTCGGCTGAACTTGGGCCCGAATACCAGCACGGCCGAACGCTTGCCGCTCGAAACCAGCGTCTCGGCCTCGGACAGGGTTTCGATCTTCTCGACCCGGATGCCGGCCGTTTGGGCCAGGTCGCGCTGCACCACCTGCGACCACTGCGTGGGGTCCTCGGGCAGCTGGTCCTTGCCGTGATAGCCTTCGTCGAGGTCGACGATCGAGATCCGCAGCCGCTCATCGGGCTTCTGGCCAAAGCTGTCGCCCAGCGACACGCCCAGCACCAGGATGAAAATCAGCGGCATCGCCAACAGCACCACCATTGCCCGCGGATCGCGCAGCAGCAACCGCAAGTCTTTTTTGGCAAGTACCCAAACGAGCATGATCCGTCCCCTTCGTTCGCCGGCCGGCGTACTGCCTGCCTGACCGGAATTGGTTGCACTTCGCGCCGCCCGCATCAGTCGCGCAGCGCATGCCCCGTGAGGTGCAAAAACACGCGTTCCAGGCTGGGCTCGCTGGTCTCCAGGCTGATCAGTTCAATTTGCATTTCGTTCAATAGCGCAATCACGCGCATCAACACGGTCTTCATGTCGTGGCATTCCAGTTCCCATGCCGCGCCGCCGTGACCGTTCAGGTGTACCCCCGGTATTTGCCGCAGCCGCTCGCCCAGTTCGGGCGGTTCCCCTTGGACACGAAAGCGGATCATCCCCGCGATCCGCTGCAGCAATTGCGGCAGGGTGTCGCAAGCGATCAGCCGGCCGTGGTCGATGACGCCGACGCGCGTGCAGAGCGTTTCGACCTCTTCGATGTAGTGGCTCGTGTAAACGATGGCCACGCCGGCATCGGCCAGGCGACGCACTTCCTCGAAGATGTGATTGCGCGATTGCGGATCGACCCCCGTCGTGGGCTCGTCGAGCAGCAGCAGCTTGGGGGAATGAATCAGCGCGGCACCCAGGTTCAGCCGCCGCTTCATGCCGCCCGAAAACGGCTCGACCCGGTCGTCGGCCCGCTCCTTGAGCCCAATCGCCGCGAGCACTTCATCGACCCGCTTTTGCAACAGCTCGCCGGATAGCCCGTACAGCCTGCCGAAGAACCGCAGGTTTTCGCGGGCCGTCAATTCGCCATAGATGGCCAGCTCTTGCGGGGCAATGCCGATCGAGCGGCGCAGCTGCCGATCGCGCGTCGAGGCTCGCTGGCCCAAGATCCAGGCTTCGCCGGCCGTCGCCTCGCTGAGGCAGGACAGGATCGACAGCAGCGTCGTTTTGCCGGCCCCGTTTGGCCCCAGCAGCCCGAACAGCTCGCCGGGCTGCACGTCGAAGCTGACGCCGGCCAGCGCTTCGTGCTGGCCGAAACGCTTGCGGACGTCGACGACTCGCAGTAGCGGCTGGCTCATGACACTCGGGGGTTGATGCACCGGCCGGGGCGCCGCGGCGCCACGCACCGACTACCCCCGCCGTCAATCGCGGCCGGCCCATCCTGGCCGCCGCGCGGTCAACTTACTCCTCATGGGGCAATTGCACAAGCGGACGTTGAAGGGCCCCCCAGCGCGAAACCGACGGATCGACGGCCAACCAGGCATCGCCACGCGCGCGTGTGGACAGCGCCTATTCAACGGGCCGCGGGCGTCGCGGGCAGCTCGTCGATCGTCCATTGATTCCGCAGCGCAAGCCGCAGGATCAGGTAGCTCAAGAGCCCGACGGGGCCCAGCATTAGTGTCAGCCCGAGGCACGGAATGACCAGCAGGTGCGGAATCGCCAGCCGCCGCGCGTCGCGCACTTCCCAGCTGCCCACGAACAGGTCGAACGCCAGATAGTGAATCCAGCCGGCCAGCAGCAAGCCATCGCTCTGAAACAGCGACCGCACGCCGGCCAGGCTGTTGAAGGCCTCGAACCCGTGCGGCTGCGAGCCAAAGTTGGTGAGCATCAGCGCCAGGTAGGCCAACCCCAGCAACCCGGGCAGCAGCACCGACGTGATCAACGACGTGGTGTATCGCCAGCGCGGCAAAAGCACCAGCAGCAGCCAACCAGGCATCGCCAGTGTGCCGGCCAGCGAGAATGCGCGTTCCATGTCCATCGCTCGACCCCCTCGTGTCTACCGACGTCGCTCGCCCCAGCGGCGCCCTTCAAGGACTCGACACATCCGCCCCCGCGCCGCGCGGCGGCGGCTGCTCGCACACGATCACGACCCAACCGGTAGAAATCGGCTTGTCGCCGCGGGTTTCGATGATCACCGGCGACAGCGACGCCGTCTTCAGCGGACTTCCCGGCGGATCGAGCGGATCGGGAAAATCCGAAACCAGCGTACCCAGTCGCAACCGTTCGGTGTGCCGGCCGCTCCGCTCGGCCATGACTCGCGCGGTCAGTTCCTCGAGCGTGTTGAGCCAGTGGCCGTCCACCCGCGGCACGCTTGCCTCGCGACTCGCAGCAACCGCTCCGGGCAATCCTGGATGCTGAAGAATCAAACCGCTCAGGGATTTTCCGTTGATCTTGTCGCTACGGGTATCGACCAGGATGGCATTGTCGAGCAGCTCGAACTGCCCCGTGATGATCGACATGCCCAGCACGCCAATCGGTTCGACGTTGTCGCTGTCGTCGCCATCCTTCCAGATCGGCACCGTGAAGGCCACGCGCAGGGCGTCGTCGGTCTGGCTGCGATAGCACACCGACAGCCGCACGTCGCGGATCGGTCGGACTTTCGACAGATCGGCGTCGGGCGGCAAATCGTGCCCCAGGCCGTTAAAGTAATCGCGGCGGGCAAAATTCTCGCCAATGGTCTTCTTGCTGTAGGGTGTCCGCGCCAACTGCACGCCGCGCTGATCGGTGATGAACCACGAGTCGGACTTGTCGGCGATCTGGCTTTCCAGATAAGCCCGATCGAGCCAGCCTTGCAGCGCCTTGGCCTCGGTCGAGTTCGGCCTGGCCGTCGCGGCGGCCTCGAGCAATTGGTGCAAATCGGAATCGGCCGCTCGCTCGGTAAGTATCCGCCAGGCGCGGTCGATGTCGTCGGCCAGCGTGCGGGCGGCGAACATCGAGCTCTGCCGCAGGCTCTGGTCGCGGGCCTCGGCGGCCACCGCGCGCAGATCGCGCTCGTTTTGGGCCATGCGTCCCAGCAGGATGCTCGCCAGAAACGATACGCCCAGCACCAGCGCTACGGCCACGCCCAGCGACGTCGTCCAGCTACGGTGCCGCCGCGCCCAGCGCAGGCTGCGCTCGAACAGCGGCTCGCGATATACACTTACCGGCTCGTCGGCCATCCAGTTTTGCAAGTCGGACGCCAGTTCGAGCGCCGACGCGTAGCGGTCCTCGGGCCGCACGTGCATGGCCTTGTCGCAAATCGCGGCCAGGGCCTTGGGCGTTTTGGGGTTCGCCTGCCGCGCGTGTCGATAGTCTCCCTCGCGAATCCGCCGCCAGGTGTCGAGATTGGCCGGCCCCTGAATGGGCGCCACGCCCACCAAAATGCGATAGAGCGTCGCCCCCAGGCTGTAAACGTCGCTCGCCGGACCCACCAGCAGACCGCTGTCGGGCAGCTGCTCGGGGCTCATATAACCGATCGTACCCGCGCCGCTGACCGACGAGCTTTCCGGCAGCCCGCCGGGCATCAGCGTCTTTTCGCCGCTGGCCCGGGCCCGGGCGTCGCGCTCGACCGCTACGGCCAGCCCCCAGTCGAGCACCAGCGTCTCGTTGTAGCGGCCGATCATGATGTTGTCGGGTTTGATGTCGCGATGCACCAGGCCACGGTTGTGCGAGTAAGCCACGGTGTTGCAAGTGGCCACCAGGTGCGAGAGCAGCCGCACCAGCTCGAGGTGCTGCGCCGAGGCGCCGCGGGACTTCCAATCGGCCCGATGGTAGTCGTCGATGGCCTGCCGCAGTGTCACGCCTTCGATAAACCGCATCGCGTAGAACGGCCGGCCGTCGGCCGTCTGGCCCAGACCATACACGGGCACCACGCCCGGATGATCGAGGCGGCCGGTGATCTCGGCTTCGAGCACGAAACGGTCGCGGCTGTCGCTATCGCGCAGATGGCGGTCTTGAATGAACTTGAGCGCCACGTTGCGGCGCAAATACTCGTCGTGGGCGCGAAAGATTTCGCCCAGGCCGCCGCTGGCGTGGAACTCGAGCTGGCCGTAGCGTGACGCCGACATCACGGTGTCCTCGTCGGCGTTGCCGCCGATCGGCCCCTCGAGCACGGTGCTTTCGTTGGCCCGGGCATGAAACACTTCGAGCACGATGTCGGCCAGGTCGGCAAACCGCGCGCGGTATTCTTCCAGGGCGGGTGTCTGGCCGTCGCGCCGCCGGCAATCGATCTCGATCTTGAGCAGGGCGCGCAAGGCCGTCGGCCGGTCGGCGGCGGCAAATCCCTTGAGATAGGCCTCGATCCGCGGCGCGCGGCCCGAGCGCCAGGCGAGTTCGAAATGGTCGCGCATTTGCGTGACGCGGTCGGCCAGCGAGCGCTCGCCGCCGCCGTCGGCCGGCAGCACGTCGCTCGGTTGACGTTCGTCGGTCATCGGGCCCCTCCCCGCGCCGGCAGCCGCTGCCCCGCGGCGTGCCGCGTCAGACTCTCTGATCTCACTGCTCGGCCCCGGCCAGAGTCTTCTCGTTTTCTTCGAACACCTGGATCAGCGCGCCGTGGGTATCTTGCGGATGCAAGTAGCAGTGCTTCCAGTAGGGGTCGGCCTTGTTGGGCGCCAGTACGCGCAGCCCGTGCGATTCGAAGTAGGCGATGGCCTCGTCGAGATTCTTCACGCTGATCGAAAGATGATGAAACCCTTCGCCATGGCGGGCAATATACCGGCCCACGCCGCCTTCGCCCGGCTGCGTGGCGGCAACCAGTTCCAGCTTCTTGCCCCCCAGCTTGAAAGTCAGCCAGCGAAAGCCCTCGGCCTCGTTGGTGCCCGTGTCGCGCAGCGGCTGGCCCCCCAGCACGTCGACGAACAGTCGCCGAGCCGCCTCGATATCGCTGACGCCGATCGACACGTGATCGAGCCGCTGAAACACGCTCATGGACTATTGGCTTCCTCGCTTGCTGCGGCCGGCTCGAGCGGTAGATCGTAGGCGGCCATTTCCAGGTGATTGCGACCGAACACCCGACCGCCCACCAGCGTCGGGTTGTTCCAGGTCTTGCCTTCGATGGCTTGGATGCTGCCCAACTCGACGAATCGCTCGGGCGAGGCTTCCACCAGCGCCAGCCGGCCATCCTCGGCCAGCACGACCAGCAGCTCGCCGCGCAACAGCAATTGCCCGTGACCATATTGTCCGCTGCGCGACTTCCACTTCAGCTTGCCGTCGGCCAGGTCCACGCAGGCCATCAGTCCGCTGTCGAGACCGTATACGTACCCTCCCAGCGCAATCGGGCAGCAGTAGCCGCACTTGAACCGCCGGTTGGTCCACAGCGGCTCGGCCGACAAGCGCCCCTCGGCCTGCGACACCTTGACGACCGCAGTGCCCGACTCCGAGGTAATCAGCACCCGGTCGCCGTCGAGCACGACGGGTTGCGCGGCGTTAATGTCGAAGTCGCTCGTCCAGCCGTAGCTCCACAGCTCGCGGCCATTATTCGGGTCGTAGCCGGCCAGGGCCTGTCCGCCAAAGTTCAACACCTGCCGCACGCCCCCCAGCGAAACGAGCAGCGGCGAGGCATAGCCCGCCTTGGCCGCGCCGCCACTCCAGCCCGCCTGGCCATCGCTCACGGCAAACGAAGTCAGGGCCCGGCTCTCGGCTGTTCCTTTTTGATTGCCAGGATTCACCACGGCCTGCCCATCGACCACCAGCGGCGAGCCAGACATGCCCCAATCGAGGTTGCCCGATTGGTTCTTGGCCAGAATGTTGACTTGCCACCGCGGCTTGCCAGTGGCCAGCTCCAGGCAAACCAGTTCGCCCGTGGCTCCCAGCGAAAGTACGCGGTCGCCGACAATCGTGGGCGTCGTGCGCGGGCCATCGCCGCCAAGCGTCTCGTGAAACAGGGCAGGGTACTCGAACTTCCAGTGCTCGGCTCCCGAGTCGACGTCGTAGGCCACGATCGCTTCCTGGTCGCGGCGCTGTTCGATCGTGATCGCCAGCGGCCCGATCACCACGAACGACGCATAACCACCGCCCACCGGCTGGCGCCAAACCAGTTTTGGCGGCCGTGCGGACCAGTCTCGTGCCAAGGGCGGGCCCGGCGTCACGCCGTCGCGCCGCGGCCCCCGATATTCGAGCACGTCCAGCGGCCCTGGCGCCAGGTTCTCCGCGGCGGCCGTTCGCTGCTCGGGCAAGCTGGCTTTCAGCTGTTCGCGGTGGGCCTCGACCAGGTCGGCCCGATCGGTCTGCCAACGAAAGTCGAATGTCGGAGTCATATCGCCGCTGAACTCGATGCGGCGAATCGATGCCAGCAGGCCCACGGCCGCGACGCCCAACACCGCGGCCACGACCAGCCGGATGCGCGAAGCCGCGCCGGCCAGCACGAAATACCAGACACCCACGACGCCCAGCGCCGCCACGATGGCCAGAAAGCCGAAGATCAGCCGCGAGCCGCGATCGAAGCGTTCGGGCAATAGCACGATCGCCA
>CAZPED010000145.1:0-7535 GCA_964585335.1 uncultured Planctomycetaceae bacterium
TGACGAAGGCCACTTGCGAAGTGCTGACCACGGGCGAGACCAGCTCGGCCTGAGCTAGCACGCCGGGGCCGGGACCACCCACGCCGGGGCCCGGCTCCATCAGCATTTCGGCTGGCGGCAGGTTGTTACGGTGCGTGAGTTTGCCCATGGGCGGAACGAGCGTGGTGTTGTCGTTGTACGCACCATAGGGCGGATGCAGAAAGCAGCCGCCGCCGCCGGCGACCATCGACATCCCCAACAAAATTGAAGCCATGCGAGATCTCATACCGTTCCCCCCAAATAGGCGCGAGTGCCCGATCCGCCAGTTGCAGGCTGGAGTTCGGACTGTGCACTCGTTCTGTGCCGGCACGAGCTAGCTCGACTCGGAACCCGTCCGAACTGAGATAGACCCTTGGCCAGCTTCACTTTAAAATTCGTGCCCGCCAGGGTTTCCGATCGCCGGGGGGCACGCCTTGCGACGTGCGCTCGTTCCATGGCGATCAAACCTGATGTGGCGATGTAGAGTTGAGTCGGCGTCCTACATTGCGATTCTTTGGCAAATCCGGCAAAACCGAAAAATGAACGCCAGTTTGCCCAAATTCGCAGCGATCCTAGCGCTGGCTCTCCTAGCCGGCGCCGCCAGGGCGCAAACCCCGCCGGGACCACCCCAACCGGCCAGCACGCCGGCGACTGCCAACGCCGGAGAGTCGCTACTCGATCGGGCCGCGCAGGCCGTCGACTCCAGGCCGACAATCACGGCCAAGGTGCGGCACATGGTTGACCTGGGGGCACGCCGACTGGTCGGCACCGGGCTCTATTTGCAGCAGGGCAGGGGACCGGCTCGCGCGTTCCGGCTCGATCTCGAGTTTCAGACCAGCACTCAGCCGGCGGCGATCCAGCAGATTTGCGATGGGGCTAACCTCTGGTTCTATCAACAGCTGCAGGGGCAGGAGGATCTGGCTTGGGTCGACATGCTGCGCCTGGCACGGGCCCGTCCCCGCACCAACGCCACGGTCCAGCCTTGCAACTTGACCGGCGGCTTGCCGCGAATGCTCTCAGGGCTGCAAACTGCGTTTCAGTTCGGTGCCGTCAGCGAAGCGCGACTCGAAGACGTGCGCGCCTGGGCAACCGAAGGCGTCTGGGAGCCGTCGCGCTTACCGGGGATGTTTCCGGATCAGAGCGAGGCGATTCGTGGCGGAGCGAAACCCGATTTGAGCAAACTGGCGCTTAACTTGCCTGATCGAGTCGTACTGTATGTTGGCTGTGACGACTTTCTACCCTATCGCATTGAATACTGGCGATCGCAGGCAAACGCCGCGGCCGATTCGGCCAGCGAACGCGGCAAGCTTATCGGGCTGTTCGAGCTGTACGAGCTACGCGTTGACGCTCCCATCGATCCGGGACAGTTTGTGTGCCGGCATGGGAATCTGAAACCCGTGGACCGCACGGCCGAGTACCTGGAAAAGCTAGGGCTTGAAGACCAGCTTCCCGCGGGAGCCAATCGCAGAAACCCTCGCCGCCGCTAAGCGAGGCGATAGGGTAGGGGGGCGCGGCCAATTGGGCCCCGGTGCGCCCTACGAATCGGCGCGCCGGCTGTCGCGTAGCGTGCTGGTCGCCAGCCGGCTGGCAACGCGCAATGCTTCGACCATGCCGGCCGATTCAGCGTGTCCTTGCCAGGCCATGTCGAACGCCGTGCCGTGTGCCACGCTAGTGCGCACGATCGGCAACCCCAGCGTCACGTTCACGGCGCGGTGCATTGCCAAAAGCTTGATGGCGATGTGACCCTGATCGTGGTACATCGCCACCACAGCGTCGAACTCGCCATTGCGCGCGCGGCCGATCAGCGTGTCGGCCGGCAAGGGACCCGTCAGATCCAATCCCTCGGCAAGGCCGCGTTGCACGGCCGGCCGGATATAGCGAGATTCTTCGTCGCCGAACAGTCCTTCCTCGCCAGCATGCGGGTTGAGCGCGCAGACGCCCACGCGCGGGCGCGAGCCTTTGAGCTCGGACATGAACCGCGACACCAGCCGCGATTTGCGCACAATGGCTTCCTCGTCGAGCGCGGCAAACACGTCGCGCAGGGCCATGTGCAGCGTAACATGCACGATCGACAGCCCCGCCGGCCCGTGAACCTCGGCGCCGTGCGCCAAGTAGAGCATCATGGCGAAATCGTCGACGCCACACAGCTCGGCCAGCAGCTCGGTGTGGCCCGGATAGTGGTGGCCGGCACGCCAGAGCGCGGCTTTGTGCAGCGGGGCGGTGGTAATGCCGTCGACCTGGCCGGCAAGCGCCAGCCGCGCCGCCACGATCAAGGCGTCGTAGGCGGCTTGCCCGGCGCGGGCGTCGATGACGCCGGCGGGCACTGCGACGACGTCGTCGGGCCCAGTGGCCAGGCAGGGAATCACGTCGGGCGCGGGATCGGCCTCGCCTGGTGCTTCGATCTCGACGACGCGTGCTGGCGAACGCACGAGCTTGACGGCGCGCTCGACAATTTCGGGATGCCCGACCACCAGCGGCCGACAGGCCGAGTGGACCGTGGGATGGGCCCAGGCGCGGACGGCAATCTCGGGACCGATTCCAGCAGGATCTCCGAGCGTTATCGCAATGTGTGGTTTGGACATAACACGATTCTAGTGCTTGAGTGCGGCTAGACGAAGTAGCGCCGGGGAGTATCTAATAGGGAAATCTCAATCCCGGACCGCGCTGTCGTGTCCAGCTGACTCCGCTTCCTCAAGCCCCCGCCGTGACCCGTGACGCGTATTTTTCTTTCGCTCGCCTGGTTCGCGTTGATCATGATGATGGCCACGCTCGTGATCGGTTTGTCGATCGAGGAATTGCATACCGACCATTCCGAGGAAATGCGGCGCTGGGCCACGGTGCATCGGCTGGCGGGCGTAGCCACGGCGCTCAGCGTCGTCTTGGTGCATAGCATCGTCGTCACGTACTTCGTCGGAACCAGTCGCTGGTGCAAGGAAGTTTGCGAGACCTATAAACTGGACACGTCGCTCATTCGCCGCAGCACGATGTTGAAACGTCGGACCTTCCCCTGGGCCGTGATGGGCATGCTGGCCGTCGTGGGAGTGATCGCCCTGGGGGCGGCCGCCGACCCCAGCACCGGATTGCCCTCGACGCGCAACTGGGTCACGCCGCACTTGATTGGCGCGCTAGCGGGGCTCGCGTTCATTGCCTGGACGTTCTGGATCGAATGGCGGAACATCGCCGCCAACCACGGCGTAATTACCGATGTGCTCGAACAGGTACACCGGGTGCGCGTCGAACGCGGGCTGGAAGTGTAAGCAACTACACGACGGCCGACGCTCTACACGCTACGGGTGGTCGGGGCCGTGGTCGTGATGCTCATGATCATGGCCCACATGCGCGGGGCCCTCGTGCCCGTGCAAGTGGTCGTGCCCCGAGGCTTCGAGCCAGACGGTGCCCCAGGCCAGGCCGATGCCGGCCAATAGCGCGATCGACAGCGCGGCCAGATCGTGGCGGTGAAACTGCAATTCGGGCAGCAAATCGCTGGCCGCGATGCAAATGAATGCTCCGCCGGCAAATGCCAACGTGGGACCCAGCGCCGCCGGGGCCTCGCCACCGCCCTTGGCCAGAAGCGTGAACATGAGCACGCCCACTGGAGTGACCAGGGCATAGAGCAGATTGGTCACATGCCGGGTTGTGGAGCTGCGCCCCGCCGCGGCCATCAGCGTGCCGATCGTCAACGAGTCGAATGGCTTGTGCAGGGCAATGGCCAGCAGGGCGCCGATGCCGGCCCAGGCCACGAACTCGGACTCGGCGTTGACGGCGGCCGCCAGCGCCACGCCGTCGATCAGCCCGTGCAAGGCCAGGCCCACGGCGGCCGTGGCCCAGGGCAGGGGAGTGGCCATGTGGTTGCCGTGATCGTGATCGTGGTCGTGGTGCTGGTCGCCGTGGTGCGGCAGATGCCCGCATTCGCTTGCGGCCCCCGGCTCCAAAAGCTCGTCCGGCGCCTCGTGATGATGGAAATGGAAGAAGCGCTCGAGGAAGAACATGAACAAGAAACCGATCAGCACCCAATTCACCGTGCGGTCGATCGAACCCAGCAACACGAAGCTGTGCGGCACCATGTGCAGCAGGCCGATGCCGAGCACCACACCCGAAACAAAGCTGATCGCCACCTGCATCCGGCGGTGCGTGAGCTGGACGAGGTGCGGAATCCAGCCGCCGGCGAGCGAGGCCAGCATGCAGACAAGGCAGTAAACAATCAGCAAGATGGTGCTGGACATAGCGGCGGCCGGTTCCTAAAACGTGCCAGTATCTCGTGCCGCCCGGACGACAGCAAGAGGCGACCTCGTCCATCGGCCGCGATTGACTTGCCGGCCTGGCGGCCCCTATGGTTGGGGCCAAGCCAAGCCGCCCAATAATCCGGGTACAAGTGCCGATGCGAGCGTGCGTACAACGCGTAACCCAGGCCGAAGTGCGTGTCGACGGTAAGCTCTGCGGACAGATCGGCGCAGGCATGGTCGTGCTGCTCGGCGTCGCCGCGCAGGACACGCCAGGCGACGTCGTGCAAATGGCCGACAAGATTGTCGGGCTGAGGATCTTCGATGACGCCGACGGCAAAATGAACTTGTCGTTGGCCGAAGTTGGCGGCCAAATGCTGATCGTCAGCCAGTTCACCCTGCTGGGTGACTGCCGCAAGGGGCGGCGGCCAAGCTACACTGACGCCGCCGAACCTGGGCTTGCCGTGCAGCTCTACGAGGCGTTCGTCAACGAAGTGCGCCGCCGCGGCATCGGCGTGGCGACTGGGCAGTTTCGCCAGCACATGGCGGTTAGCCTGACTAACGATGGTCCCGTGACACTGCTGATCGATAGCACGAAGCTGTTTTGACTATCAGCACGCCGCGCAGGGCAGGGGAGTGTACGCGCTCGCTAGCGCGTGCGTGGAATGCGAATGCCGCCTTCGTCGGGCTGGGTAGCCAACCGACTGGGCTGGCCCCCTTCCCCAGTGTCGTCGGCGATCATCTGGCGCTGCTGGTCGATGAGCGAAGGGTTATCGATCGCCGGGTCTTGCATGATCACCATCGCCAACACGATCACGTTGGCATACGTCGCCAGGTTCGACCACCAGCAGTCGCCCCAAAACTTGATGGCGGTGCCGAATGAACTCTTCAGACGCAGATGCCTGAAGTCGATGCTCCAGATCTCGTCGAGCACGAGATGCGAGGCGAAACCCAGCGAGACCGCGCCCACATTGAACAGGCGCATGTTCATCGACTCGTGATCGCAAATCAGGTACGTCAGCTCACCGACGACCGCCAGCGCAGGAATACTATGGAACATGCCGCGATGGACCGTCATGGAGCGCAATAACTTTCCGAGTCCAAACCGTATCAGGATGTACATGAGCGCAGAGACGAGGACCATCGTCTCGGGATCGAGGCCGAGGTGACGCAGACGCCGCAGCATGAGCATCGGCACGACGGCGGCGGCAAACGACAGGCTCTCGCGCAGTGGACGCCCCGGGCCGCTGTCGAGATTGGGCAGCATGCCCGACACTCCGCACAACCCGGCGGCCACGGCACAAGCCGTATACGGCACCTCGTAGACAGTCGCCGCGGTGACGCCGTAGGCAACCCCGAGAACCGAGCTCGTCGTGATGTGCGTCTTGAAGCCAGCCATGCGTAGACACCTCGCGCAAACAGACTTGGGGAAAAACGGCCTGCAACCGCCCTGCATCGCGAACTTTCGAAATTCGCGCGGCGGACTGTATCGCACACGGCTGGCGCCGACCAAGATCAGTTTCCCGCCGGCGAAGTGCTATCACGGCTGATCTTCGCGGGGCGGGAGCCCGACGATATACTTCCGCAGCCAAAGCGCGCCGCGAAAATGGCCGGCGTGGGTGGGAACTATGCAAATCTATGACATCTGCATGCTAGCGGTCTTGGGGGCCGCCACCTTGTTCGGAGCCTGGAAGGGCATGGCCTGGCAAGTGGCTTCCACGGCCAGTCTCGTGGTCAGCTACGGCGTGGCGCTGAAGTTCAGCGCCCCCCTGGCCCATCATTTCGGACAGCAGGCGCCGCTCAACCGGTTCCTGGCGATGTTCGTTTTGTTCGCCGGAACCTCGCTGGCCATCTGGCTGGTCTTTCGCCTCGTGGCCGGGTTCATCAACCGGGTACGCTTGCGAGAATTCGACCGCCAGATGGGCGCCCTGTTTGGCGCAGCCAAGGGCGTGCTGCTGTGCGTGGCGATTACCTTCTTCGCGGTCACCCTTTCAGCGCCAGCACGAGCAGCGGTGCTCAAATCGCGCTCTGGCTATTACATTGCCGTGCTGCTTGACCGGGCCGACGGCGTGATGCCCCAGGAGCTTCACGAAGTGTTGGACCCCTACCTGAAGCAGCTCGAAAAAGAGCTCGACCCGACCAAGCATCCGCAGCCCGAGGGAACGACCGAGCCGCCCCAAAAGGCCTGAGCAGGGGAGGCCTGTTGCCAGCTGACCAGAGCTCGCCACCGAGCCGCCAGCTGGCCCTCAACCAGGCATGTCGCTCGGCCCTCTAGGAGCCGCTCAAAGCCCTTGTTGCGATGAGCAGGGAAAGGCCCGTCGTGGCAGTCGTCGAGTGGCCAGATGTCGCGATTTCAGCCGGTTTTCGGGCCAGAAACCGAACATAAGAAACATTATCGGACGTTGGGCACGGGTTAGATTTGAGCCTCAATCCTCCGCCCGAATCGAGCTGATTTCCCAGTTCTCGAACTCAATCACGTAGACGAGATCTTCGTCCAGATCGGTGCGAGTGAACTCGGCTTTCCAGCGCGGCGGGAGCTGGAGCAGCACGGCGTAGAGCGCAAACTGAGCGTCGGCGGCCGGCGCCCAGTGCCCTGCCTCACTTCGCAGTCGCGGTTTCAATTCCGCCAGCTCGCCGGACGTGGATTCCAGGTCGGTCCAGCGTTCCTGCAGTTGGCGCCAAAACGCTCGTTGAGCCTCGCTGGGCCCGGTTTCGGGAGCTTCGACATAAACGGCATACCCGGCGCCGCCGACGCTCACTGGCTCGCGAACCCACAAGCCCGAGGCCGCCTGATATTCGATCAGACCCCAGTCGGGATCATGGCAAGCCGAGCGAACTTCAGTGCCCTCGGCAGCGGGTTGATTTCCTCGCCAGAGGTCAATGACGATGAACGCCGCGATTCGCAGCAACGACGCGATGGCGACCAGGCCGATCGTGGCTAGAAGACAAGTCAGCAGCGCCAGCGCGAGCAGCCACCAAGACACGGTAGCCGCTAGTGCTCGCTGGGTTGCTCAACTTCGGCGAGCGACTTTTCGAGATAGACGCCCATCTGGCGGAACTTGTCGTAGCGCCGCGTGACGAGGTCGTCTGACTTGATGCCGACCAGCTCGCGCAGGCACTTGATGAAGTACATTTTTAGCCGGCCGGCCATCTGATGATGGTCGCGATGGGCGCCGCCGAGCGGCTCCTCAATGACGTCGTCGACGATGCCCAGCCCGAGCAGGTGCTTGGACGTCATTTTGAGCGCCGCGGCGGCCTGTTCGGCAAACGTGTGACTCTTCCAGAGAATGCCGGCGC
>CAZPED010000146.1:0-7530 GCA_964585335.1 uncultured Planctomycetaceae bacterium
GCAGCGCCGCCGGGCATATCGGCAATCCGGCGGTGGCCTCGGCCGCCAAAGGCGAAGTCCTGCTAAAGGTTTTCACCAACGACGTCGTCAAACTGCTCGAACGCTTCGCCAGCTAACGGCCGTGAACCCGTGGACGCGTCCAGGGGTCCAACGACTGCACTCCCGTGGAGGTTGGCCCCGGTGGCAGCATACGAGCACGCCGACGAGATCGAGCGACTGGTCGCGGCCTTTTGCGATTGCACGCTCCCCTGCGCCCAGTGGACGCACGCGGCGCATCTGACCGTGGGGCTGTGGCACGCCTGGTGCTATCCGGCCGACGAGGCCCTCGACCGCGTTCGCGCGGGAATCCTGCGCTACAACCTAGCCTGCAATGTGCCCACGACGCCCACAGGCGGCTACCACGAGACTATCACGCGGTTCTACATGCTGCTGATTGACCGATACCTGCGATCGGCAGCGACGGCCGACCTGGTGCAGTTGACCAACGGTTTGCTGGCAGCGCACGGCGATCGGCAATTGCCGCTTACCTACTACACTCGGGAGCGGTTGATGTCGCCCGAGGCTCGGGCCAGCTGGTTGCCGCCCGATTTGCGCAATTTCGACGACCTCGGCTGATTGGTGCACTCGGCCGCCAGGGATTGTACCCCCGGGGCGTGCGAAACATTGAGCAAGTCCCCGTTGGCAGACTCTGGAATGCGGTTTTGGCGTCGGCTAGGCTAATGGGCGACGCCGCCCACCCGCTGGTCGGCTGCCCGCCTGCCATTTGCCCACCTGCAACCGCAACGAGTCTCGTACCATGCCCGACAACTACAAGGTTTCTCGGCGCACGCTGCTGGCTAGTGTTCCCGCGGCGACGCTCCTGAGCGTGAGCGGCCGGCGGCCGACCGCGGCAGCCGCGCCGCAGGGGCGCAAGAAGATCGCGGCCCTGGCGACCGAGTTTCGCAAGCTCTCGCACGCCGAAGTGATCATCGACCGCTTCCTCGAAGGCTTCGGCTGGGAGACGGCCCATCACAAGCCCGAGGTGGACCTGGTGGCCCTGTACGTCGACCAGTTTCCCGAGGGGGATCTGGCGCGCGAGCGGGCCGCCCGCCACGGGGAAATGAAAATCTATCCGACGATTGCCGAAACGCTTTGCTGCGGCGGCGACAAGTTGGCCGTCGACGGCGTGGTCATCATCGGCGAGCACGGCAAGTACCCCAACAACGAGAAAGGCCAGACGCTCTACCCTCGCTACGAATTCTTCCAGCAGTGCGTCGAGGTGTTCAAGCGCAGCGGCCGCGGTGTGCCCGTGTTCAACGACAAGCACTTGTCGTGGAACTGGCCGTGGGCCAAGGAAATGGTCGAGACGGCCCAGGCGATGAGCTTTCCGCTGATGGCCGCGTCGAGCGTGCCGATCACCTGGCGGATCCCTTCGCTCGAAATGCCGCTCGACAGCCAGATCGAAGAGGCCGTGGCCATTGGCCCGGGCAACGTCGACAGCTACGACTTTCACGTGCTGGAAACGATTCAATGCTTCGTCGAGCGGCGGCGCGGCGGCGAGACCGGCGTGAAGTGGATCGAGGCCCTTCGCGGCCCGGCCGTGTGGAAGGCGCTTCGCTCGGGCTCTTTCGCTTCCGGCGGCTGGGACCCCGCGCTCTGGGAAGCCTGCTTGTGCCGGAGCCATCAGCTGGCGCCGGCCCGCGCAGGCTTTAATCACGTTTATCCCACGCTGGCCGACCTGGAGCGGATGGTGCCCGACGCCGTGGCTTACCGCTTCGAGTATCTCGACGGGCTCAAGGCCACGATGCTGCTGGTCAATGGCATCTCGCAAGACATCACGTTTGCCGCCCGGGTGAAGGGGCGCGACGAGCCGTTCTCGACCCTGATGTTCCTGGGCCCCACGGCCGACACTCAGCCGCACAACTTCGACCCGCTGGTCTGGCACATCGAGCAGTTCGTGCTCAGCGGCAAATCGGCGCTGCCGCTGGAGCGCACCCTGTTGACGACCGGCCTGGTGGCCGCGGGGGTCGACTCGCTGGCCCAGCAGGGCAAGCGGTTGGAGACGCCCCACCTGGCCATTCGTTATCGACCGAATCCCGAATCGACTTTCCGCAGGACATAAGCCATGAGCGACAACACCGCCCAACCTCGCAAACGGCTGGCCATCGTCACCACGGTGTGGCGCTACCTGTCGCATGCCCAGCATATGGGCGACCGCTTTCTGGTCGGCTATCCCTGGGAAGGCAGCTGGCACCGGCCGCCGATGGACGTCGTGGCGCTCTACGTCGATCAGAAGCCCGAGGGGGACCAAAGCGCCGAGCGGGCCAAAGAGTTCGGTTTCAAAGTCTACCCAACGATTGCCGAGACATTGCGCTGCGGCGGCGACAAGCTGGCCGTCGACGGCATTCTGGTCATCGGCGAGCACGGCGACTATCCGGTCAATGCCAAGGGGCAGATTCTCTACCCCCGCTACGAGTTTTTCGAGCAGATCGTCAAGGTATTCGAGGCCGACGGCCGCAGCGTGCCGGTGTTCAACGACAAGCACCTGTCGTACAGCTTCGATAAGGCCAGCCGCATGGTGGCCGAGTCGAAGCGGCTGGGATTTCCGTTCCTGGCCGGTTCGAGCCTGCCGGTCACCTGGCGGTTGCCGAGCGTCGAGCTGCCGCTCGATTGCCAGATCGACGAAGCGCTGATGGTCGGCGTCGGCGGCTCCGACCCGATGGACTATCACGCCCTAGAGGCCATGCAGTGCATGCTCGAACGGCGCCGCAACGGCGAAACGGGCGTGAAGGCCGTGCAGCTGATCCAGGGCCCCGCTGTCTGGCAGGCCGGCCAGGACGGCCGCTGGTCGCGGCGATTGCTCGAAGCGGCGCTGGCCCGGTCGTTCTCGCGCTCGGGCAAGGGGCTGGAAGACGGCCGCACGCAAGACCTGACTCATAGCGGCGAGCTGGAAGAGTTGGTCAAGGAACCCGCCGCGTACCTGATCGAATACAACGATGGCCTGCGCGCCACGCTGCTGATGCTCAACGGCGGGGTGAGCGACTACACGTTTGCCTGCCGGCTGGGCGGCCCCGCCCAGCAGATCGTTTCGACTAACTTTCTGCTGCCCGTGCTGCCCAACGTGGCCTACTCGACCTGCTTGATGCACAAGGTCGAGCAGATGATTGCCTCGGGCCGGGCGCCTTACCCGGTCGAGCGAACGCAGATCGTCTGCGGCATTCTCGACATGTGCCTGGAGTCGAAGGTGCGCGGCAACCAGCGGCTGCCGACGCCGCAGTTGCGCGTACAATACCGGGCGCCGCGGGAGTCGCACTTTGGCGGCGCCACGGCCTAGATATCCTTTTCTGCCCACGAGAGACCCAGGAGGAACTTCCCATGAAGTCGCTTGTTGCAATGCTGGCGTTGTCGCTGCTGGCCCCCGCCACGATGGTTTTGGCGGCTCCGCCCGAAGTGGGCGACGCCGCGCCCGACTTCAAGCTGCAAGCCTCGGATGGCAAGGAGTATTCGCTCGCGCAGTTCAAGGGCAAGCAGGCGGTCGTGATTGCCTGGTTTCCTAAGGCGTTCACGCCGGGCTGCACGCTCGAGTGCAAATCGATGAAGGCCGACGGCAAGGCGATTCGCGACTATGACGTGGCTTACTTCACGGCCAGCGTCGACGAGAACGGCAAGAACACCGACTTTGCCAAGTCGCTGGATCTCGACTTTCCGATCCTGAGCGATCCGACGAAGACCACGGCCGAGGCCTACGGCGTCGTACACCCCGGCCGCCCGGTGGCCGAGCGCTGGACGTTCTACATCGGCACCGACGGGCTGATCAAAGCCATCGATAAGAAAGTCGATACCAAGGACCACGCCCACCAGATCGCCAAGCAGCTCGAAGCCCTGGGCGTGAAGAAGAAGTAGCCGGCGAAGATCGTCAACGCACAACGGCGTGAAGCCTGCCGCAGGCGAGCGATTGGGCTTCACGCCGGTTCTGTTTTCTCGCCGGTTTCGCGCACTAGGCGCTTGGCATCGACAAACAGCCAGCAGCAGGCGCCGATCAAGAGCACGGCCGCATAGATGTAGAATGCGGGATCCCACTGCGCGCGTCCCACGTAGCCGCGGTCTTTCATCCAATCGGCAAACTGACCGAGAAACATCGTCGAGGCGAATGCCCCCGGCACGCCCAGCGAATTGAGCAGGCCGAAGATCACGCCCAGATGCTTGCCGCTGATTTCCATGGTCACGGTCCAGAAGGTGGCTTGCTGGCTGATCGCGCACATGAAGGCCACGGCGGCCCACAGGCTCGTGGCCCGCGGCGACTCGCACTCGATTCCGGCCCACAGCGCCACGGCCGAGGCCGCCATGCCCACGAAGCCGTAAATGCGGTGCCGTAGCGGATTGCGATGGGTGATCCGCGCCAGCCAATCGGTCACAAAGCCGCTGCCCAGGCAGCCCACGGCCGCGCCGGCCAGCACCAGCGACGAGAGCCAGCCCGCCTCGATGGGGCTGACGCCGCGCCCTTTTTCCAGGTAGGCCGGGTACCAGCTCATGTACATGTACGAGACGAACGACGAGCAAGTTTGGATCAATCCCAGCAGCCAGACGTTGGTGTTTTCGGCCATCGCCCGCCAGGGAATCGGCAGCGCGTGCTCGGCCTGCGAGTGCGTGGCCCCGCGGGCAATCAGCGCGCGCTCGGCGTCGTTGGCATTGGGATGCTGTGCCGGGTCGTCGCGAAACCACTGGTAGAAGCCCGCGGCCCAGCACAGCCCGAACGTGCTAAAGATGGCAAATGTCCAGCGCCAGCCAGCCTCGGCAATCAGATAGGCCGCGATGGCCGGCGCCAGCGAAGCGCCCAACTGCGCGGCGGTGAGCATCAGCCCTTGCACGCGGCCCCGCTCTTCGAGCGGAAACCAGCGGGCAATCACGCGGGCGGCGTTGGGATAGGCCCCCGCCTCGCCGGCGCCGAACAAGAACCTTACCGCCACGAGCATCCACAGCCCGGTGACCGCGCCGGTCAGCGCCGTGAAAATCGACCACCAGACGACAATTCGCGTCAGCACGCCGCGCGAGCCGTAGCGATCGCCCCAGCGACCGGTGGGCACTTCGAACAGCCCGTAAGCCACGGTGAAGGCGCCGAGCGCATAGCCTACTTCGGTGTTCGAGAGCCCCAAGTCGTTTTGAATCGAAACGACCGCCTTGCCGATGCAAACCCGGTCGAGATAGAGCACGAACGACAGCGAACAAAGAAAGCCGAGCACGCCGTAGCGCGTCCGGGTAGGCGGCTCGTGCGGCGGCGCAAGCATTGCGTCTGCGGCGGCGGGATCGAGGCGAGTCACGTCCGGCGAGTGTACGGCACGGCCGACAGCAGAGCAAGCAACTGCCGGAATGCGCAAGGCCACTCGCCTGGCGGGCCCACGTCGGACATAATCCTGGGAACCGCCGCGGCGGTCTGGATACCGCTTGCTTCCGACCCGCACGATGGGCACGAACCACACGAGGAACTACGCTATGATTCGCGCTGCTTGCCGTTTTTCGCTCGTTTGCCTGGCACTGGTGTTACTTGCCGCGCCGCTGCACGCCGAAACGCTAAAGATCGACCCCGTGCATTCCACGGTGCTGTTCCGCATCAAGCATCTGAATACCAGCCACGCCTGGGGCCGCTTCAATGACGTGGCGGGCGTGTGGACCTTGGAGGGGGACAAGCCCTCGGTCGAAGTCGTGCTCAAGGCCGATAGCATCGACACGGCCAACGAAAAGCGCGAGCAGCACCTCAAGGGCCCCGACTTCTTCAACTCCAAGCAGTTCCCCAGCATCTCGTTCAAGAGCACCAAGGTCACGCCCAAGGGGGACGGCAAGTACCCGGTCGATGGCCTGTTGTCGTTGCACGGCGTGGAAAAGCCGCTCTCACTCGAACTGGTGCGCACCGGCAAGGGCGTAAACATGACCGGCGGTAAGATTGCCGGCTACGAGGCCACGTTCACGATCAAGCGCAGCGATTTCGGCATGAAGTTTCTCGTCGGCCCCCTGGCCGATGACGTGCTGATCATCGCCAGCTTCGAGTGCGGCGTGAACTGACTCGCCCGGGCGGTCCAGGATCCGCGGACATGTTTTCCGCCTACGATCTCGGGGCAGCCGTGGCGCTGCCGTGCGGACTCACTGCGCTGGTCGTGTTTGCCGGTTGGCGTCTGACCCGGCGCCGCTTGGCGGCCCGGGCCAGCCGCACTTGGACAGGCCCGCTGGCAACAGCCGCGGGATTTGTCGCCGGATACGCCGCCACGGCCGGCTGGCCCGCGCTACCGCCGGGCGATTCACTAGGTTGGCTGATCTGGCTGGCGCTGGCCGTCGCGGCGCTGGGTACGCAAATCGCCCGGCATGATCAGTCGACCGTGCTGCCTTGGGCCGGCGCCCTGCTGGTTGCGCCACTGGGCATCTGGCTGTTGGCCGGTCCGCTCGTGCGGCAGTCCGATGCCGTGCTTGGCCCCGTCGTGATCGGGGCCGCCGTGATGCTGGGGGTCGCGGGTTTGGCTAGTGGCGAGCTACTGGCCGAGCGCAGCTCGGCGGCCCGGCTGGCCGGCATCCAGGGGGTGAGCGCCTGTCTGAGCGGCGCCACGCTGGCCGTCTCGGGCAGTTTGCATTTGGCACAACTGGCCACCGTGCTCGCGGCCACGCAACTGGGCTGCGTGCTGGCCCACGGGGCGCTGGGCCGTGCCGGCCAGGGGCGCGGCACCGCGCTGATCTTCAGCACATTACACGGTGGACTGCTCTGGTACGCCTACATGTTTGCCGCGTTGAACTCGGCCAGCGCGGTCGCGTGCTGGCTGGCTCCACAAGCGGCCTGGCTGGCCCATCAGTCACCCAGGCAGTTCTCCCGCTGGCGCCGCGTGATTGCACAGCTCGCACTTGTCGCTCTCACGGCCTGCGCCGCGCTGGCCTGGGCCTGGCACCTGTCGCCGGCCGATGCCATCGATCCCAATTAGACGCTTTCGCCCGGCGGCACCAGCACGGCCGCACCCGTGATGCGCCCCGAGCGCAGATCGTCGAGTGCGCGGTTAGCTTCCAGCAGCGGATAGACCTGCGTTTGTGCCCGCACGGGCACTTGTGGCGCAATGGCCAGAAATTCGTCGCCATCCTGGCGCGTCAGGTTGGCGACCGAGCGCACCACGCGTTCGCCCCACAACAGCTCGTAGGAAAAGCTGGGAATATCGCTCATGTGAATGCCGGCGCAAACGATCGTCGCCCCCTTGGCGCTTGCCGCCAGGGCCGCCGGCACGAGCGATCCGACCGGCGCGAACAATATGGCTGCGTCGAGCTTCTCTGGAGGTTTCTGGGTCGAGTCGCCCGCCCATTGTGCGCCAAGTTCCAAGGCAAACCGGGCTCCTTCGGCATCACCTGGCCGTGTGAAGGCAAACAGCCGGCGCCCCTGGTAGCGCGCCACTTGGGCAATCAGGTGAGCCGCCGCCCCGAAGCCGTACAGGCCCAACCGCTGGGCATCGCCCGCCATGCGTAGCGAGCGGTAGCCAATCAGGCCCGCGCACATGAGTGGCGCGGCCTCGACGTCGCTATAGCCCG
>CAZPED010000147.1:0-7521 GCA_964585335.1 uncultured Planctomycetaceae bacterium
CCGGCCCGCGGATCGGGCTCACCTCCCTCTGCAGTGTTAGCTCCACCCGCGGGCCGGAGACCTGCTTCGCTTCGCTCGCAGGTATCCGGCCCGTCCAGACGACCACGGCAACGGCAACTTCGTGAACCTCCGCAGGCGTCAGGCCTTGCGTGGCGGGAAGCCACCATTCCCTGCGCAGTAGCAGTACCTGACGCGCCAGCAACAGGAGCCCTGCATTATGAACGCTGACATCAGCGCCGTCGCGCAACAGATCGCCCGCCTGAAGCTCGAACGCCACGCCGTGGTCCTCGTACACAACTACCAGCCGCCCGAGGTGCAGGATGTCGCCGATTTCCTGGGCGACTCGCTTGGCCTCAGCCGGCAGGCTGCGCGCACCGATGCCGAACACTACGAATCGGAACGCCGCCGCGAACTGCGCGAAGTCGAGGAAGTGCCCGGCCGCGAACGCGAGGAGGTGGCCGAAGTCTTCCGCGGCTACGGGCTCTCCGAGGCGCAGCTGGCGCCGGTGGTCGACGCGATCAGCGCGCAGCCCGGGCAGTGGGTCGATTTCATGATGCGGTTCGAACTAGGACTGGAGCGCCCCGACGCGGGCCGTGCCCGATCGAGCGCCCTGACGATTGCCCTTTCCTACGTTACCGGCGGGTTGGTGCCGCTGGCGCCCTACATGATCGTTTCGCAAATGGGCACGGCCCTGTGGCTCTCGGTGGCCGTGACGCTGCTGGCCCTGTTCGTCTTCGGCTATGTGAAAGGCACGTTCACCGGGCTTGTGCCTTGGCGAGGCGGCTGGCAGACCGTGGCAATTGGCGGCCTGGCGGCGGCGGCCGCCTTTGGCATTGCACGCTTGGTGGGCTGACCGACGACCTGCGGGGCATACGCTGGGCGTTAGCGCCGCCTGTGGGGCTGCTAGCAGCGGGCGACCAAGGGGCTGCCGAGCCTTATTGACGAGCCGCCGAGGCCGACTGTCACGACCAGGGATTTGCGGCCTGCGCGGCGACGGCAGTTTGGGGAAAATTCTCCGCGCATGACGGTTGTGCCGCGGCAGAAAGTCGTTTTGCAGAGTGCCGAATGTTCCGCCGATGACAGTTGTGCGGCCTGTGAGCCTGATAACGAATACGACGAAGTCAGACACATGAGAGTCGCCCCGGCAGGGTTCGTCCGACGAAACGACTTGCCGTGCATATCCACCCCGCTTCCTTAGCACATCTGGTCAACTCCGTTCCCGCCCCAATTCTGCCTGCCAAGTGACCCCCGCCTGTCGCCGGACCTGATTCCCCATCAGGTCCGGCTTTTTTTGTTGCTGGAGGAGCCGCCCTTAGGGGTCTCAATTCGGGTCAAAAACAGGTGGTCGCCAAGGGGCCGATTCGGGCCCTGATCAACGGGCCGCGGGGTTGCTCGATTTGGGCCGGAAACCCGTGGTAAATCCCGATTTGCCACCTCGCGGAAACAGCCAAAAAACGCTACAATTTCGGCTTCTCTGTTTCGCGAATTCTCGGCTTGTTGGCACCTGCCGTTTGGACGGACCCGCCGTGGTTAATGGCGTCTCTACGATACCGCTGCCGGGGCATGCTTTCGGGGGCTCGACCGCGCCCGGCATCGTCCCGCTGCGAGATTTTATCGCGGGACCGGAAAACGCCACGATCGCTAAAGTCATCCGCTCTTACCTGAACCGTTCCGATACGTTTGCCAGCCCGCTCGTGGTTTATGGCCCGGCGGGCAGCGGCAAGTCGCACCTGGCCCGTGGCGTGGCCGATTGGTGGCGCCAACACTATCCCGGCGACCGGGCACTGTGTTTTGCCGGTTCCGAGTTTGCTCACGCCTACAGCGAGGCGGTATCGAACGATTGCCTCGATGCGCTGCGTCGGCAATTGCGCGATGTCGCGCTGCTGGTGATCGACGACGTCGATCAACTGGCCGGCAAGCGCGGCGCGCAGGACGAATTACGCGCGACGCTCGATGCCTTGGCCGATCGCCAGGGCCTGGTGCTGGTGACGGCCCACGAGCTGCCGGCCCAACAACGAGGCCTGACGGCCGGTCTGCGCAGCCGGTTGTCGGCCGGCTTGAATCTGTCGCTGGCCCTGCCGGGCCTGACGGCTCGCAAAGTGCTGGTCAAGCGACTCGCGGCGGCTCGGGGTATTGCGCTGCCGCTGCCGGCACTCGAGCAACTGGCCGAGGCCGTTCGCGACAGCGTGCCGGCTTTGCTGTCGGCCATGCTGCAACTCGATTTGGACGCCCGGGCCGGCAAGCAAGATTTTGAACCGCGGCGGATTCGCAGACTGGTCGCCCAGCGCAAGAGCGACCGCATGCCCAGCTTGCGGTCGATTGCCACGCTGACTGCCAAGCACTACGGACTGACGGTAGCCGACCTGAAAAGCCCGGTGCGCCGGCAAGCTCTGGTGGCTGGTCGGGGCGTGGCCATGTACCTGGCCCGCCAATTGACGGACAAGAGCTTGGAGGAGATTGGCGATTTTTTCGGCGGCCGCGACCATACCACGGTAATGCACAGCTGCCGCCGCACCGAGCGGTTGGTGGCCGTCGACCGCGAAACCCGATTGGCCGTGACGGAACTAAAACGCACGTTGTTGGCCCCATGAACCAGCTTGTGAATAACTTGTCGCACAAGGTCGAACGTCACGCGGGGTCGCTTTGTCGGCGGCAGGCGCTGTCGACAAACGACCCTGTTATCGACAGTCTAGCGACGCATGAGCAACACCGCGCCGACATGTTGTACACAAGGGCCATCACGGCGCAAGCCGGCTGGCCGGCACGACTTGGTGCTGCCTACGGGCAATCATGAACAACTTGCGGCGGCGCTCTCCTACGTACTACTAAAACAACTCAATAGAGCACGACAGAAAAAACAAGCGCGCGGTTAGCGGAAACCGCCGTCAAATGAGCATCCGACGGAAAGGCATTTGAAGATGAAAGTCACCTGTGAGCGCGAGGCCCTGTTGGCCGCCTTCCAAACCGCCGCGGCCGTGGTTCCCTCGCGCAGCCCGAAGCCGATTCTGCAAAACATCAAACTCGAAGTCAGCGATCAAGGGGCGATTCTGCTGGCCACGGACCTGGAAATCGGCATCCGCATTCAGGTGCCAGGCATACAGGTGCAGGTGCCGGGCAGCGCCATTCTGCCGCTTTCGCGGTTTGGATCGATTCTGCGAGAAACGTCAGATGCAAACTTGCACCTCGAATCGGATGGACAGGGCACCTTGGTCCGCGGCGAACGCAGCGAATTCAAGCTGCCGGCCGAGAATCCCCAGGATTTTCCCTCGGTGGCCGAATTCACCGAAAACGCCTATCACGAACTGCCAGCACGGCTGCTCCGCGAGCTGATTCGTCGCACGATTTTTGCCACCGACAACGAAAGCAGCCGCTATGCCCTGGGCGGCGTATTATTGGAAATGGCAGCCGACAAAATCACGGCCGTGGGAACCGACGGCCGCCGCCTGGCCAAGATGGAGGTGCCGGCCTCGAGCGTCGGCGGTCATCAGTCGGGCGACAGCATGACCATCGTGCCCACCAAAGCCATGCAGCTGATCGAGCGTGCCCTGACCGACGGAGACGCTGAAATTCAACTGGCCGCCCGCGCCAACGAGGTGCTGGTGCGCAGCCCCCGGGCAACGATTTACTCGCGGCTGGTCGAGGGCCGGTTTCCCAAGTGGCGCGACGTGTTTCCGCACCGCACCAACGTGGCCCGCGTGGAACTGACCGTCGGTCCGTTGCATTCGGCCGTGCGGCAGGCGGCGATCGTGACGAGCGAAGAAAGCCGCGGCGTCGATTTCAACTTCGAGAATGGTTCGCTCGTGCTCAGCGGCCGGGCGGCCGAACTGGGCCAGTCGCGCGTCGAACTGCCGATCGCCTACGACGGGCCGCCGCTGTCGATCACGCTCGACCCCCGCTATGTGAGCGACTTTCTCAAAGTGCTCGACCCGGAAAAGATCGTGGCCATTGAACTGAAGGACGCCGAGAGCGCCGCGGTGTGCACCACGGACGACGGTTACGGCTATGTGATCATGCCGCTGGCCCGCGACCACTAACCAGCGCAGCGACGAGCGACAGCCATCGACCCCAGGTACTTCAGAGCGTGGGACAACCACAACATATCGGCGACCTGCTTTCGCATTTGCTGGCCCGCCGCGGCTACGCGCGGGTGCAATCGGCCGGCGCTTGCGGCCAGGCCTGGAGCGAAGCGGTGGGGCAGCCACTGGCTGGTATGTCGCGGGCCACACAGGTCAAGCGGGGCGTGCTCGAAGTGATCGTGCAGAGTTCGACGCTGGCCCAAGAGATCGGTTTCCGCAAACAAGAATTGATCAAGCGCCTGGCCGAGCTATTACCGGACGAGCAGATTCGCGACGTGAAATGCCGCGTGGGTGCGCTCAATTGATCCAGGCGGCAAACAGATGAGAAACGAGTTGGTAACCTCCGGGGGTTATCCAGAATTCAACGGCCGCGGCCAGGACGGCCCGTGACTGCGAAGCTGAGCAAGGAAGTTCTTTCCGAACGACGAATGGAACATAACCGAGAGTAACGATGGCAGACGAGTTGAATGCTTCAGGCGGACCGGCGGACGACGCCGCGCGAAAAACTCCCCAAATGCCCGAGTATCGCAAGGCCGACGCCGACTACACGGCCGAAGACTTGCAACACTTGAGCGACTTGGAACACGTGCGCGAGCGGCCGAGCATGTACATCGGCGATACCACGCTCCGCGGCTTGCACCACATGGTCTACGAAGTCGTCGATAACTCGATCGACGAGGCCATGGCCGGCTATGCCAAGCAGGTGTCGGTCACCATCAACTCCGATGGCTCGGTGACCGTCGAGGACGACGGCCGCGGCATTCCGGTCGAAGAGCATCCCGACTTGGGCTTCTCAACGCTGCAAGGCGTGATGACGGTGCTCAAGTTCGGCGGCAAGTTCAGCAAGGGCGCTTACCAGACTTCCGGCGGTTTGCACGGCGTGGGCGTCACGGTCGTGAACTTCCTGTCCGAATGGTGCGAGGTGGAAGTTCGCCGCGGCGGCCACGTCTACCAGCAGGAGTACGAGCGCGGCGTGCCCACCGGCGAAGTGCGCCGCATCGGCACGACCGACAAGGTGGGCACCAAGACGATCTTCAAGCCGGACCCATTGATCTTTTCGGCCACGAAGTTCGTCTACAACACGCTGCACCGCCGCTTGCAAGAGCTGGCGTTCTTGAACCGTGGCGTCAAGATCGTGTTTCGCGACGAGCGCACCAACGACGGCGACACGTTCCAGTACGACCGCGGCATCCTGGAATTCGTCGAATACCTGAACCGGGCCAGCGAGCCGCTCCACCCGGACATTATTTACATCACCGGCGAAACGGATGGCGTGGGCTTTGAGATCGCCATGCAGTATTCGAGCGAGTACACGGAGAACGTGCACTCGTACGTCAACAACATCAACACGACCGAGGGCGGCACGCACGTCTCGGGCTTCCGTGCGGCGCTGACTCGCAGCTTGAACAATTACGGCAAGAAGGAAAATCTGTTCAAGGACCTGAACATCATTGGCGACGACTTTCGTGAAGGTCTGACCGCGGTGATCTCGATGCGTGTGCCGGAACCGCAGTTCGAGGGTCAGACCAAAACGAAGCTCGGCAACGGCGAGGTCGAAGGCATCGTAACCAGCGCCGTGGGCGACTTTCTGAACAAGTATCTCGAAGAGAACCCCAAGAGCGCGCGGGTGATTGCACAAAAGGCGCTGCTGGCGGCCGAGGCTCGCGAAAGCGCCCGCAAGGCTCGCGAAATCGTCCGCGAGCGGAAGGGAGCCCTGGCCGGTCACGGTTTGCCCGGCAAGCTGCGGGATTGCACGAGCCGGGACGTCGACAAGTGCGAGCTGTACCTGGTCGAGGGTGATTCGGCCGGCGGCAGCGCCGAGGGTGGCCGGCTGCGCGAGTACCAGGCCATCTTGCCGCTGCGGGGTAAAATCATCAACGCCTACAAGTCGCGCGAAGACAAGGTGCTGGCCAACGAGGAAGTGCGCAGCATCATCGCGGCCATCGGCGCGGGCATTGGCGAGGAGATCGACATCTCGAAGCGTCGCTACGGCAAGGTTGTGATCATGACCGACGCCGACGTCGACGGTTCGCACATTCGCACGCTGCTGTTGTGCTTCTTCTACCGTCAGATGTACGAGCTCGTGAGCAAGGGACACGTCTACGTGGCTCAACCGCCACTGTTCCGCGTGGTGTCGAAAAAACAGACGTACTACGTGCAGACCGAAGAAGAGATGAAGTCGCAGCTGCTCGACATGGGCTTGGGCGACTCGGTGCTGCTGGCCGGCGACGGCCGCACGATCGAGGGCGAGCAGATGGTCGAGCTGGCCCGCACGCTTTCGGCCATGGAAGATTCGCTGGTGGCGCTCGAGCGCCGCGGCATCAGCCTGCGGGTGCACGCCGTGCGGCAGGACCCGGCGACGTTGCGGTTGCCGATCTACCACGTGTTTTTGGGCAGCCATGAGCACTGGTTTACCACGCGCGAGCAACTCGACGCCTTCCGTGCCCAGCAGGAAGAGCAGGTTGGCGGCGAGCTGGCCGTGTCTGACAGCGAAGCCGAGCACTCGACCGAGGGCAACGGCCACGCGACCAAAACGCTGCATATCGTCGAACTGCACGAAGTGCGGACGATTAACAACGCGCTGCAAGAGCTGGCCAAAATGAACTTCTCGCTCAACGATCTGATTCCCGAGGATCGCACCGGCAGCGAGGAGCCGCGGTTCCAGTTGCGTCGCGAGGAGCACTCGACGGGTTTGGAAGATCTGCGCGGGCTGCTGCCGGCCATTCGCGCGGCGGGCGAAAAGGGCCTGAAGATCACCCGCTTCAAGGGTCTGGGCGAAATGAACGCCGAGGAATTGCGGGAAACCACGCTCGACCCGACGAATCGGACGCTCTGCCAGGTGACGATGCGTGACGCCGGGGCGGCCGATGATTTGTTCCGCATTCTGATGGGCGACAAGGTGGAGCCTCGTCGCGAATTCATCGAGAAGCACGCCCTCGAAGTGCGCAACTTGGACGTGTAAGCCCGCCTCTCATAGGGAGATTGCCAGCCGCCATGAACGCACGATTGCGCAACGAGCAGGTTTGGCTGGTCGTGGGCTCGCTGATGATTCTGGCCGTGGTGGCGCTGGCCGCGGCCATGGTCTACACGCGCGACATCATGGTGCCATTCGTGATGGCCGTGTTCATCACCGTGGCCGTGGCGCCGCTGGTCGATTACCAGGTCGAGCGATTGCACGTGCCCCGCGTGGTGGCCGTCATGCTGGCTTTTCTGCTCGTGGCCTCGATTCTGGGGCTGATCGGCGTGCTGTTGATCTTCGCCGTGCAGACGATCGTCCGCACGGCCGTCGAATACAGTAACCAGGTCGGCGAAATGGCCGAGCACCTGTTCGCCGAGCTGAACCGCCGCCACGTGCAGATCGACCAGGCGCGGATCTCCACCGAGCTCGAAGCCCGCCTGCCGGGCATCATTACCCAGGCGGCCGGCACGGCCACGTCGGTGCTCA